>JAIRPB010000068.1 GCA_031257305.1 Azoarcus sp. | reverse complement strand
CAATTCGTGCTCGCTCCAAGCAAACTTAACGAGCGGAAAATCAAACTCGAATGGCGGCATAAAGGCTCCGATGCGTATTTCGATGCCTATTCACTGTCCGATGGCACGTTGCGTTTCATCTGCCTTGCCACGCTGCTGCAACAGCCCAATCCACCTGCGCTAATCTTGCTGGACGAGCCCGAGCTTGGCCTACATCCCTCCGCCATCCGCCTTCTGGCTGAAATGCTCGAGTCCGCGTCCCTGCACACCCAGATATTGGTGGCGACGCAGTCCGTGACGCTAGTCGACCATTTCCCGGTCGAGCAAATCATCGTCGCCGACCACGATGGCCGTGCCAGCCAGTTCCGCCGTCTGCGGTCGGAGGACTATGCCGCGTGGCTGGATGAATACAGCGTCGGCGAGCTATGGGAAAAAAATGTGCTTGGAGGTAACCCATGACGCGGCTGTTTATGCTGGTGGAAGGCTCCTCCGAGAAAACCTTTGTCGAGCACACGCTGACACCGCATCTAGCACAACACGGCGTGTATGCCGAACGACCCATCGTACTATGGACTAAGCGGCTACCTGAAGGAGGTGGTTCTCGGGGCGGGGTATCAAACTGGAGCCAGATTAAGCGAAACCTGCATAATCTCATGCGCGATAGCGACGCTTGGATTAGCACGATGCTGGATTTCTATGGTTTGCCAGAGGATTTCCCGGGGCGAGAGGGAGCACTGAAAACGGGTAATCCTCACGAAAAGGTCGAAGAACTAGAAAAACGCTTCGCGGCAGAATTTAACAACCATCGGCGTTTCATTCCATTCTTTGCGTTGCATGAATTTGAAGCATGGCTGTTCAGTGCGCCCGATATCGCTGAAGCCCATTTCGACAGCCCGGGACTTGCCAACAAATTACGAAATGCCGTGAAAAAAGCCGGAGAACCGGAACTCATCAACCACGGCATCGCTACACATCCGAAAGCCCTCTTAAAAAAAATGGTTGAGGGCTACGTAGAATCTTCGGACGGCCCGACACTGCTAGAGAATATCGGCCTCCAGAAAGTCCGGGCGGAATGTCCACATTTCAATAACTGGCTGAAACGTTTGGAAACTTTGGGCGAAAAATCTCATTGATTCAAAACAACCCGGCTAACGGCTACCCATTCCCAAACAAATCCGCCTGCCCCTCCCCTTCCCCGCCGTTGGCTTCTGCCTCCGCAAAGCGCACGCCTACCCCCAGCAACCGCACGGCTTTCCCTTGACGGGCATAGGCTTCATCGAGCAAACGCCCCCAAACGGTTTCATTGGGGGACGTGCAGACGCATTCGGCGGTTGTCTGCTCAAAATTAGCGAATTTCACTTTTACTACCGCGTTATGGACAGGTCTCGCGGCGGGCAATTTAGCAAAACGGCGCCAAAACTCCTCCATCAGCGCGGGTAACTCGGCATGGCAGGCGGCAAGGTTGGGCAAGTCGTGCGCATACGTTGTCTCCACCGACAGCGATTTGCGGATGCGGTCCGGTTTTACTTGGCGCTCGTCAATGCCCCGGCAAAGCTGGTAGAGCGTCGCGCCAAAGCGCCCGAATTCACCGACGAGCCGGGGCAACGCCCAAGCGCGCAAATCACCGCACGTCTGTACGCCCTGTTTTTGCAGGCGCGCCGCCGTCACCTTGCCCACGCCAAAAATTTTGCCCACCGGCAGCGCGGCAACAAACGCATCCACATCCTGCGGGCGGACCACAAATTGCCCATCGGGTTTGTTCCAGTCGCTCGCCACCTTAGCAAGAAACTTATTGGGCGCAATCCCTGCTGAAGCGGTAATCCCGACTTCAGCGCGGATACGGGCGCGAATCTCTTGAGCCATCAACGTGGCTGAACCTTGGCAGTAATCAAGGCCGCTCACATCAAGGTAGGCTTCGTCGAGCGAAAGCGGCTCAACCCGCTCGGTGATATCGCGGTAAATGGCGAGGATTTGTTGGGAGGCTTCGCGGTAACGCCGAAAATCCGGCGGCAACAAAATAAGCTGCGGGCACAGCCGCAAAGCCCGCGCCGTTGACATCGCGGACCGCACACCCAGCGCACGCGCTTCGTAGTTACACGTCGCAATCACCCCGCGTTCCTCGGCCCGCCCGCCCACGGCCAGCGGTTTTCCGCGCAACGAAGGATTGTCGCGCATCTCAACCGCCGCATAGAAGCAGTCACAATCGCAGTGGATGATTTTCATGTAGCGTTTAATTTGTTGATTTAATTTGATTATATCTATGCGGCGCTATCTTCACGAAAGCCAGTGAGAGGTTAAATGTTACATCGCGCACTCTTAACCGCAGGGTCGGGGCGTCAAAGATAGACATCAGAAACTGGCCTAGTTTGCAATTAGACGCTCATCTACTTTACAATTAGACGGTTCATTTATTTACAATCAGACGCTACACTCCTTAGCAAATGGACGGTTCCGTTTTAGCTCGCCACCTTATTGATAGCCTACACTTGGCATTATCCGATACGCCTGTTGTTGCCTTGCTGGGCGCACGGCAGTGCGGCAAAACTACGTTAGCCCGTATGCTGGAACCGGAATATGCCTACCTAACGTTAGATGACGCAGCCGCGCTGGCCTTTGCACAGGCCGACCCCGCTGGTTTCGTTGCCGCAATGCCGCAAAAAACCATACTGGACGAAGTGCAACGCGCACCGGAACTGCTGCGAAGCATCAAACACAGCGTGGACGAAAACCGCCAACCGGGGCGTTTTATCCTAACGGGTTCTGCCAACCTATTGATGCTGCCAAACTTGGGAGACTCGTTGGCGGGCCGCATGGAAGTGCTGTATTTGCAGCCGCTATCCGCCGCCGAACTGGCGCGCCGCCCCGGACGTTTTCTGTCTGACTTGCTCGAAAACCGCCTGAAACCGGAGCTTCTGCCCACGCCGTCATCGCCAAATGGCATTGCGCAACGTGTGCTGGCGGGCGGCTTTCCCGTGGCGGCAACCCGTCCGCCGCCGCGCGCCCGCGCTTGGCATCGCGCCTATCTGCGTTCGCTCGTCGAACGCGATGTGCGCGACGTAGCACAACTGCGCGACGCCAGCGCACTGACTCGCTTACTGGAGCTACTGGCCTTGCGCACGGGCGAACTACTCAATGTCTCCAATCTCTCCAACGCGCTGAACCTAAGCCGCCAAACTGTCGAAAACTATCTCGACGCCGCCGAACGCCTCTTCTTGCTTCGGCGATTACCGCCTTGGCATCGCAACGAATCGAAACGCCTCATCAAAACGCCAAAACTGCATTACGTCGATAGCGGGCTGGCCGCTACGCTCGCGGGCTTAAAAGCGGAAAACTGGAACAAACAGCGGGAACGTTTTGGCCATCTGCTGGAATCTTGGGCGGTACAACAGTTCATCACCCAAGCAGGCTGGGTTGATTCTGAATTGCGCTTCTGGCACTACCGAGACAAAGACCAAGTGGAAGTGGATTTAGTCATCACCCGTGGAAGTGACGTTTGGGGCGTCGAAGTGAAATCTTCTATGACCGCTATGCCAAACGACGGGCACGGGCTGCGGCGGCTAGCTGAACAGTGCGGCGATGACTATCGCGGCGGCGTGGTGCTGTATGCCGGCGCCAGCACTTTTGCGCTCAATAGAAACAATACTTACGCAGTACCGCTGGCGCGGTTATGGGACAGGTGAAACATTCCCGCCTTCTGGTTTCCCAGATTCAAGCGCGGCGATGCGCGTTTCTAGCTGAGCCAGTTTTTCAAGCGCACGGGTCAGCAATATCTGCTGAACTTCAAAATCATCGCGGGAAACCAAATCAAGTTTGCCCACCGCGCCCGCAAAAACCGCTTTGATATTTTTTTCGAGGCTGCGGGCCGGGTTGTGGTCTACGAGACCGGAAAGATGTTTGCCGATTTCGTCGATAAAGCGCGGGGAGTCCATGATTTCCGGCCATAGAAAAATAGGGTTTTTTGAGTATAGCACCGGCATCTGCTAGAGAAACCCTGAATAATTTAATGCCCGTCATCGTAAACCGAATACGAAACAATATTTTTCCGTCATTGCGAGCGAAGCGAAGCAATCCATTCCCCAACTAACTGCGCCCTTTTTGGATTGCCACGGCGCTGTGCGCCTCGCAATGACTGGGTTCAATTTGGGTTGTCCAGAGCCTCGTGAAAAACTGCCGAAATGCCGCACCAGTTTGGTGCGTATTAAGCCCCATACCGCACACGGGTAGTGCGTTACGGAATATACACACATTGCAAAAAATTATTTTTCATTATAAATCATAGCGTTATACGTATGGCACGGACTATGCGACGAACGCCCGGAACACCGCTTTTCACTGCCCACATTTTTTCAAGGAGACCCTCACCATGCGACTATCCATTGCTGCTGCTTTGCTCGTTCCGGGGCTATCGTGCATACCCGCCGCCTATGCGGATGAAA
>JAIRPB010000055.1 GCA_031257305.1 Azoarcus sp. | reverse complement strand
CTCCACCACAATATTCGGAAATTTGTGGGTCATATCTCGCGGCATATTGGCGAGTTCGGCGGCGCATTTGCGGGCCACTTCACGGTAAATCGCGGCAAGCCGGCTTTCAGGGTCGATGGCGACGGTCGGAGTGCCGGAATCGGCTTCTTCACGGATTTTAATGTCTAGCGGCAATGCGCCTAGGAAGGGCACGCCGTAGTCGGCACAGATTTTTTCTCCGCCTCCTTGGCCGAAAATATGTTCTTCGTGACCACAGTTTGCACAGATGTGGAGACTCATGTTTTCGACGATGCCTAGGATGGGGACGTTAACTTTTTCAAACATTTTCAGCCCCTTACGGGCGTCTATTAGGGCAATGTCTTGCGGCGTGGTAACGATGACCACGCCGGTGAGCGGCGCGCCCTGCGCCAGTGAAAGCTGGATGTCGCCCGTCCCCGGCGGCAAATCGACGACCAGATAATCAAGATTATGCCAGCGCGTTTCGGTTATCAATTGGGTGAGCGCCCTAACGGCCAGCGGCCCGCGCCAAATCATCGGGGTATCGTCCTCAACCAGCAACCCCACAGACATCACCTGCATGCCATACGCCTTGACCGGTTCCATCATTTTGCCGTCAGCCGATTCCGGGCAGGTCGCGGCAATGCCGAGCATCTGCGGCAGCGAGGGACCATAGATGTCCGCATCAAGCATGCCGACTTGCGCCCCTTCCGCCGCCAGCGCCAGTGCTAAGTTGACGGCCGTCGTGCTTTTCCCTACGCCGCCTTTGCCTGATGCCACCGCGATAATGTTTTTGACTCCGGGCAACAGTTTCATGCCGTTCCTAACCGCATGCGCAACAACTTTCTGCATCGCAAATTCCTTGTTTGTAGGTTCTGGAAAATCAGAAGGCAAATCATACCGGACGCGCAACGTTGCGAAACGGTTTGGCGGGTTTGTGCGGGCGTTGCAGATAACGTCCCAACAGCGAGGTTTGGCCACTGCGTTGTATGGCGAACGTCGTTTAATTTGGAGTATGATTCCAAATTACACGACGTTTGCGAGTCAGACAATGGCGGACTTTGAAAGAACTTTGCGCCCGGTCATCGAGGCGGCATCCCAACAGTTCCGGGTGTTGCTGCTCACGGGCCAGCGGCAAGTCGGCAAGTCCACGCTGTTCAGGATGCTGGCGGAGGGGACGCCCCGTCACTATGTATCGCTTGATAATCTTAAATTCAGAAAACTGGCAAAAGAAGACCCTGAACTTTTTTTGCAGCACAATCCGCCGCCCGTGATTATTGATGAAATTCAATACGCGCCTGAATTGTTCCCTTATATCAAAATATATGTTGACGAAAATAGAGAAGAAAAAGGGGCGTTTTGGTTAACGGGTTCGCAAAAATACAGCTTAATGGAAGGCGTTCAGGAATCGCTTGCCGGACGTATTGCCATCATTGAGTTGCTAGGGTTTTCTTACTGCGAAAAAATTAAATCGCCATTTTCAAGCCAGCCGTTTTTGCCATCAATGCAGAAGGTAAAAACGCCCAAAAAACTCACTATTAAAAATGTCTACAAATATATTTGGGAGGGGTCGCTTCCAGAATTAGTGCTCAACACTAAAATAGATAGAGAAAGATACTATGGTTCTTATGTTCAATCTTTTATCGAGCGTGATGTAAAAGACTTTTATAACGTTTCAAAGCCCATCCAATTTTTTGATTTTGTTTCTGTTGTCGCGGCACAAACAGCACAATTGCTCAATTATTCTTCTTTGGCGCGTGATGTTGGCATTGATGTGAAAACAGCACAATCTTGGATGGGTATTTTAGAGCGGTCAGGTCTTGTTTATTTACTTTATCCTTATTCACCGAATATTACAAAACGCATCATTAAAACGCCTAAAATGTATTTTTTAGATACAGGGCTTGCCGCATATTTAACACGCTGGCTCACGCCAGATGCTTTAATGAATGGTGCCATGTCAGGCGCAATATTAGAGACTTATGTGATGGCAGAAATTCTTAGGTCTTATCTGCATCATGGCATTCAGCCTTTAATGTACCTTTACCGAGATACCGACCAAAATGAAATTGATATTGTTCTGGAACAAAATGGTACGCTGTATCCAATTGAAATCAAAAAAACCGCCAATCCCGGATTAAACGACATCAAAAGTTTCAACGCGCTTCATAAATTAAATAAGAAAGTGGGCTTAGGCGCTGTGCTCTGCCTCCAACCCGAACGCATAGCACTTTCCCGCGAAGCGGTGTCTATTCCAGTATGGGAGATTTAGAATAATTAGGAATTTTTTTGTACTGACCGCTCAAAAAGCACTGCTACACTACCGCGCACCATGAATACCCTTCTCCATTCTAAAAAACCGGGCCGCAAATCCTCTCAACCGCACTTCGCGCTGGTACGGTTTGTTGTGCCTTATTTAGCCGCATCGCTTCTCGCAGGCTGTATCACCGCGCCGTCCCATGACGCTGCGCCTGTGCAGGACCGCAGTAGCGGCATGGCCTCTCCGCAAGATGGCAATGTTCCCCGGCGCGGCGCGGCCCCGCGCACAGATTCCACCAACTGGGCGGAACTCTCCCGTGCGCTAGAAAACGCTTTGCGGGATGTCCCGAACAGCCGCGTCGAACGCACCCCGGAAGGGATGCGCGTGTTGCTGCCCGCCGCCAACGGCTTTATTGCTGGCAAAGCAGGACTCACGCCAGTGATGGCTTCCACGCTCCAGCAAATCGTTCCCGTACTCAACCGCTACCAGAGTACCCATGTGCGCATCGTGACACATACTGATGGCATAGGCAGCGAGATGTTTAATTTGCGGCTGTCCATCCAGAGGGCAGAGGCCGTGATGGAACAGCTCCGCCACGATGGAATCAGCCTAGCCCGCATGAGCGCCGACGGGCGCGGCGAGATAGAACCCATTGCCGATAATTCAAAGCCCGATGGCCGCGCCCGCAACCGGCGGGTTGAAATTTTTTTGAACCCGGGCTGATTTTTGGCCCTAAAAATTACCCTGTCATCCCCGGTGCTCAATCCACCAAGCCAGCCCTTGCGCGTTAAGTTCCATATCCACGTTGAGCACAAACGTAAGCGCCTCTTGGCTTGAAATGGGCGCTTCGTCCAGCAGATAACGTTTAATAGCGGCATGGATGGCGTCTTTTCTGGCCGTCCCTTCCCCCGGCGCGGCTTCAGCCAGCGCGACAAAATCATCAATCCGGCGTAACAATTGCTCGCCCTGCGCCTGAACGCCGTCCACACGGCTAAAGTGCGTGAGGTACATCGCATCGGGTTTGAGGGCAAGAAGCCGCCGGATTGACGCCTTGAGCGGTTCTGGGTCGAACTGCGTCGGGGTAGTCGCAGGAATCAGAAAAGACACGCCGTTTGTAATCAACTCGCGGTACGCAATGCCAAAAGTATCCCCGGTAAAACACGCCCGTGCCCGTTCGTCCCACACGCACTGATGATGTTTGGCGTGGCCGGGCGTGTGCAGACACTGCAAAGGCCGTCCCGCAAAAGAAAACACCTGCCCGTCAGCGGCCTCAATCACCCTGTCTGCGGGCACCGGAATTAAATCCCCGTAAAGCCGCCGGGCATTTTCTTCGCCATACACCCCGCACGTTCCCGCAAAAAGCGCCGTGGGGTCAATCATATGGCGCGCCCCACGCGGATGGACCACCAATTTTGCATTGGGCATACACGCCATATACGCCCCTGAGCCGCCCGCGTGGTCTAAATGCACATGCGTCAGAAAGATGTAATCCACTGCGTCAGGCGTGAGTCCCAATTCAGCGAGCGCCGCGAGAAAGCGCGGCAACGCGGCGTTATGGGCGGTATCCACTACCGCAACGCGGCCATTCTCAACGATGAAGTGCACAGCGGCCAGCCCCGGCCGCACATAGCCGGAGTCCAGCGCGTAAATGCCGTCAGGCCAGACAGTTAATTCTTTTTGCATGGTTACTAACACCTGAAACTAAAAGGTTTGCAAGGATAAAACGGTTTGGCGAAAACAAGCAAATATTCAGCAAGTAATGCTTTTTTCATTTTTACATAAACATGGCTTATTTTCAGAAAAATAAACGGCATACATCAATCTCAAACAAATATGATATTTGCTTTCATATGGGAATCATTTTGGTTACAATATGTGTTTTTACGGCAACGGAATGGAAAAATGCAAAATTTCTCAAAGGGCTACGACCTTCTTCCCCCCTCGTCCGACATTGTTTTCAAAATGTTATTCGGCGATGAGCGCAACACCGACATTCTCATTGCCTTCCTTCGTGCCGTGCTCGCGCTCCCGGATGACGAGTTCAAGGAAATCACCCTGATGAACCCGTTCTTGGCTAACGAGTACCCCGACGAAAAGGTGAGCATTCTCGACGTAAAAGCCAAAACCCACAGCGGCAAACGCATTGACATCGAGATTCAGGTCAAAAACCATGCCGCTTTCAGCGAGCGCATCGTTTGCTATACCGCACGGATGCTCACCGAGCAGGGCGGAGAAGGCACTCACTACCGGGATATTTGCCCCGTCGTTAGCATCGTCATTACCTATTTTCGCCTCATCGACAATGAGCACTACCACAATCGGTATCGGCTCTACGATTCTCAAACAAAATCTGAATTGACGGACTTAGTCGAAATTCACATTCTCGAACCGTTAAAGCTACCCCGCACCAAGCCCATTAAAGATGAGAAACTACGGCTCTGGATGAAATTTCTTCAAGCGAAAAACAGAGAGGAAATGGACATGCTGGCCAAACTAGATCCCGACATCAAAAAAACCGTTGTTAAATTAGCAGTGCTCTCTGCCGACGAAAAAGCGCGAATGATTCACGATGCCCGCGTCAAAGCCGCACTGGATG
>JAIRPB010000169.1 GCA_031257305.1 Azoarcus sp. | reverse complement strand
CGTCTGCCCCGCCGAAACCGTTGCGGCAATATCCCCGCCCTGCGCCCCGATTCCGGGCACAAGCAGCGGCATCTCTCCCACCATTTCCCGCACACGGGCTAATTCATCAGGAAACGTTGCGCCCACAACCAGTGCGCAATTGCCGTTTGTATTCCAGTGCCCCGAAGCCAGACGGGCAACGCGCTCAAAAAGTTTTTCGCCGTGGACGAGTTCAAGGTTTTGCAAATCGCCGCCGCCGGGGTTCGACGTGCGGCACAGCAAAATCACGCCTTTGCCTTCCCACGCAAGGTAAGGCGCAACGGAGTCCTGCCCCATGTAAGGATTCACCGTAACCGCGTCCGCCCCATAACGCGCAAAGGCTTCTTCTGCATATTGGGCCGCCGTGCTGCCGATGTCCCCGCGTTTCGCATCCAAAATAACCGGTATGCCGGGGTACTGCGCATGGATGTATTCGATGAGAGTTTCAAGCTGGTTTTCGGCACGGCAGGCCGCAAAGTACGCAATCTGGGGCTTAAACGCACAAACCAAATCGGCAGTCGCGTCAACGATGCGGCGGCAGAACTCAAAAATGCTCTGCGGCTGGCCCGCTAAAAAGGATGGGATTCTTGCTGGGTCAGGGTCCAGCCCCACACAAAGCAAACTATTACGTTCCCGCCACGCAGTACGCAGGGCGGACATAAAATGGATGCCCATTGCCGTTTAGCCGCGCACCAGATAATCCAGCGCAAGGCCGGCAAACACCGCCGCGCCCACCCAGTTGTTGAAAACAAAAGCCCGCCAGCATGCCGGCCGTTCCCGTGTGCGGATGAGCAAAAAAACGCGCCACGCCGCCAACACCGCTACGGCCATCCCCGCCAAAAATACCCAGCCCCGCCCAAAAGCCAGCCCAACAACGGTAATGAGCGAGAAAAACAGCGCGTAGCACAGCATGACCGCCCACACTTCATAACGGCCAAACGTAATGGCTGAAGTACGGATGCGCCCGAGTTTTATGTCGTCGTTGCGGTCCACCATCGCGTAGGCCGTATCGTAAGAAACCACCCAAAACAGGTTTGCCAACAGCAGTAACCACGCCATCGCGGGAACCGTGTCTTGCACGGCGGCAAAACTCATCGGGATTCCAAACCCAAACGCCAGCCCAAGATAAGCCTGCGGCACGGGGAGAAACCGCTTCGTAAAGGGATAACTCACGGCCAGAAACAGCGCGGGCAAAGCCAGCCAAATCACCAAAATATTGAGCGGCAAAATCAGCAAAAACGCTAACAGGAACAGCCCAAGCCCAAACAGCCCCGCCTCACGGACGCTGATTTCCCCCGTCACCAGCGGGCGGTTGCGGGTGCGCTCAATATGGCCGTCAAACTCCCGGTCCGCGTAGTCATTGACCACACACCCGGCGGAGTGCATCAAAAAACTGCCGGACGCAAAAATAAGCACCAGATACAGCGGAGGCATCCCCTCAGCAGCAATCCACAGCGCCCACATCGTGGGCCAAAGCAACAGCATTGTCCCCACTTGTTTTTCGAGCGAATCAACACGAATCAGATGGGCGTAACGCGGCAGGCGGGCGGCAATATTCATAAGGAAACAGCAACTGCGTTAAGGTAAGGGAAGATTTTACCGCAGATGGTGAAAACCCCGGAAAGTTCCCTCACGGGGTTGGATGTTATGTTATGAGGATATTTTAACAGTCTGCCTTTCATTTCTATTTCTCCGATAGCGGCGCGTGGCAGTTCCCAAACCGCCATTCCTGCCCGTCTTTGCCTATAATGCAACCCTTTTACTTAGCGCGGAGCCTCGCAGATGTTCTCCGGTATTGTGGCCGCAGTGGGCCGTATTGAAAAAACCGAGCCTTTGGGCGATGGCTTGCGCCTCACCGTGGATGTGGGCAGTCTGGGTCTTGATGGCGTTGCGGTGGGCGATAGCATTGCCCACAGCGGCGTGTGCCTCACGGTGATTGAAATCGACGGCCGCCGGGCAAAGTTTGATGTCTCGCGTGAAACGCTGAATTGTTCTGTGGGGCTAGATTGCGTGGGCAACGAAATCAATCTTGAAAAGGCGCTTGCGTTAAACGGCCTTATTGGCGGGCATCTGGTCACGGGGCATGTGGACGGTATCGGCGAAATCGTGCGTTTTGCGCCGTTAGCCGAGAGTTTTGAACTCGTCATCCGTGCGCCGGATTCCATCGCGGGATATATCGCGCGCAAGGGTTCCGTTGCCGTCAATGGCGTGAGCCTCACGGTGAACCATGTGCAAGGGCGGGATTTTTCAATCAACCTCATCCCGCATACCGTAACTGTGACCAATTTCAAGCACTTCAAAGCGGGCGACAAGGTTAACCTTGAGATTGACCTCATCGCCCGTTATGTTGAACGCATGCTTTCGTGGCGAGAAGAACAAAACGCAAAGAACCCTGCGTAAGCACCGCCCAACTTTCCCCGTACCCATCCCACCGAGACTCGCCATGAGCGCAAAAATCCACAATATTCCGGCGCATGTATCCGCCCACAAAAGCGCCTTATCTCCGATTACTGAAATCATCGACGAAATCAAGGCAGGCCGCATCGTTATTCTTGTTGATGAGGAGGACCGTGAGAATGAAGGCGACTTGCTGATGGCCGCTGAATTCATCACCCCGGACGCGGTCAACTTTATGGTCACGCACGGGCGCGGCCTTGTTTGCCTCACGTTAACCGCCGAGCGGTGTGAGCAGTTGGGCCTAGAGCAAATGGTCAAGGACAACCGCACCCCCTACGGCACGGCGTTTACCGCTTCCATCGAAGCCGCTACGGGCGTGACCACTGGCATTTCGGCCCATGACCGTGCCCGCACCATTCAGGTGGCTGTCGCCCGCCACGCCAAACCGGAAGACATCGTCATGCCCGGGCATGTGTTCCCGCTAACGGCGCAAAAAGGCGGCGTACTCATCCGCGCCGGCCATACCGAAGCCGGCTGTGACCTCGCGCAGCTTGCCGGCCTTGAGCCGGCCGCAGTTATCTGCGAAGTGCTGAAAGAAGATGGCACGATGGCGCGGTTGCCGGATTTGATTGAATTCGCCCGCAAGCACGGCCTAAAAATTGGCGCCATCCGTGACCTCATCGAATACCGTGCCGCTAACGAACGGCTGGTTGAGCGCGTGGCTGACCAAGAAATCGATACCCCTTACGGGCATTTCCGGCTGGCGGCTTTTCGGGACCAGACATCGGGCGATGTGCATTTTGCGGTTTATCACGGCGAAATTCGCCCGGATGCCGAAACGTTTGTCCGTGTGCACGAACCTGTTTCGTTTATTGATTTTCTCAATACTAATCCCGGTACGCACACCTTCCCGATTCATCAGGCGCTCATGGGGCTGGCCGAGGCTCCGGCTGGCGTGGTCGTGCTGCTGTATCACCCACGGACAGGCCAAGAGTTGCTCGACCACCTCACCGGAAAAGGCGCACCGCAAACACGTTGGGACGCACGGCTCTCCGGCGTGGGCGCACAAATTTTGCGGAGCCTCAATGTGGGCAAGATGCGCGTACTCTCTAGCCCACGCAAAATCCCGAACATGGCCGGCTTCGGGCTTGAAATCACAGGCTTTCTCGCGCAAATCGAACCGGGGGAACCCGCCTTGCCGTGCCTCCATCCCGTTACGCAACCCCATCACAACTGAGTCCCACACATCATGCCCCGCTACGACGAAATCCCAGAATACGAAATTGACCTTGAAGGCGAAGGACTGCGCATTGGCATCGTCATGAGCCGCTTCAACCAAGACGTTGGCGAAGGTCTGCTTGCGGCCTGCGTTGAGCAGCTATGCGAACTCGGCGTTGAGTTTGAGGACATCCAGATTGCCACCGTCCCCGGCGCGCTCGAAATTCCGCTGGCGCTGCAATACATGGCGCACAGCGAGCAGTTTGACGCGCTCATCGCGCTTGGCGCGGTTATCCGGGGCGAAACGTACCATTTCGAGCTGGTTTCTAATGAATCCGGCACGGGGATTTCCCGCGTGGCGCTTGATAGCGGCCTGCCTATCGCAAACGGCATCCTCACCACCGAAAACGATGAGCAAGCCCTCGCCCGAATGGACGAAAAAGGCCGCGATTGCGCGAACACGGCCATAGAAATGGCTAACCTGCTCAAGGCGCTGTCATGAGCCGTGAAACCCGCCGCGAAATCGCCGCTCGACGGCGGGCGCGCGAACTGGCATTGCAAGGCATCTACCAATGGCTGTTGCACGAAGTGCCAGACGGAAAAAATACAGGCGAGGACGAAACGCGCGCCGCCCGGCTTTCGTTGCCTGAACAGCCAGCGGAGATTCAGCTACTGGGCATTGAAGAACTTCTCATCAACGCGCCGCCAAAAAACGACGCAGCGCCCAAAAGCGATTCGCCACAGAAGAAAAAAAACCGCCCACGTACCCCGGCGGATGCCGATTTTTTTGCCGCCCTGTTACAAGGTGCGGTGCGCGAAGCCAGCGAATTGCGCACGGCCCTTGAACCGATGCTTTCCCGCCCCGTCGCGGAACTCTCCCCCGTTGAGCATGCCATTTTGCTGTTGGGCGCCTTTGAACTGCGGCACGACATCGAAACCCCTTACCGCGTTGTGATTAACGAAGCCATTGAACTCGCCAAAAAATATGGCGGCACGGACGGCCATAAATTCGTCAATGGCGTGCTGGACCGTTTAGCGGTAAAACTGCGTCCCCAAGAAACCACCGCCCCGCGCACGCGCAACGCTTAATTCTCCACTTCGCGGGCAACAATCCCGCGCCTCCCGGAATTGTTTCCGATGAAGCCAGCTATGTCTTTTACCCAAATCGAAAACCTCAATATCCGCGCAATTGACCACATGCCGTCTCCTGAAGAAATCAAAGCGCACGTACCGCTTTCCGATGACGCGGCCGCTTCGGTCGTCAAAGGGCGGCAGGCATTTACCGATATTCTTGACCGGCGCGATTCCCGGCTGTTCGTAATTGTGGGGCCTTGCTCGATTCACGACCCCGAAGCGGGGCTGGATTACGCCAACCGTTTGCGCACCCTTGCCGATGAAGTTGCCGGTACGCTGCTGCTGGCGATGCGCGTTTATTTCGAGAAACCGCGTACCGCCGTGGGCTGGAAGGGCTACATCAACGACCCCAATATGGACGACTCTTTCCGTATTGATGTCGGCATGGAAAAAGCGCGTCATTTTTTGCTTGAAGTGGCCCGTCTAGGGCTACCTATCGCAACCGAGGCACTCGACCCCATCGCCCCGCAGTATTACGGCGACCTCATTTCTTGGACGGCTATCGGGGCGCGTACTTCCGAATCGCAGACCCACCGTGAAATGGCCTCCGGCCTCTCCACGCCGGTTGGCTTCAAAAACACGACCGACGGCGACATATCGGCGGCCATCAATGCCATTCTTTCGGCGGCCAACCCGCACAGTTTTCTGGGCCTCAACAGCCAAGGGCAATCCGCTATCGTGCGCACCTGCGGCAACCGTTATGGGCACATCGTGTTGCGCGGCGGCGAGCGTCCCAACTACGATTCCGTTTCCGTTTCCTGCGCCGAACAGGCGCTTGCCAAGGCCCGGCTGCCCCGCAACATCGTTATCGACTGTTCGCACGGCAATTCTTGGAAACGCCCCGAAATGCAGCCGCTGGTCATGAAAGATGTCGTCAACCAGATCCGCGACGGCAACCGTTCCATTATCGGGCTGATGATTGAAAGCAACCTCGTAGCCGGCAACCAGCCCATTCCTGCCGACCTCTCGCAGCTCAAATACGGCTGTTCCGTCACGGATGCCTGCGTGGGATGGGACACCACCGTGGCCATGATTCGTTCCGCCCACTCGGTTTTGAGCGGCCTACTAGAAAAACGGGGCATGCCTGAATGAACCTCGTCGTCCAGGGCGATGCGCTGGACCCCGCAACGCTCCGGCTTCTGAAAACACTCACTGGCGCAGAGACGCCAGAACCTATCGACGCCCACGCTTATCGCTTCAGCGCAAAAAACCGCGAACAAATTACTGCCGAAATCGCCGCCATCTGTACCGCCCAAAAACTTGACTGGGCATGGGTTCCCGAAGGCCGGAAATTGTCCGGCTTTGGCCTATTTGTTACCGATATGGATTCAACCCTCATCAATATTGAGTGCATTGATGAGATAGCCGACATGCGGGGCGTCAAACCCGAAGTGGCCGCGATTACCGAATCCGCGATGCGCGGAGAAATCGACTACCGCACCTCCCTCGCCCAACGGGTGTCGCTGTTGGCCGGCCTGCCCGAAAAAGCATTAGCCGAGGTTTACGCAAAACGTCTGCGCCTCAACCCCGGAGCCGAATCCCTTATCGCAAGCCTCAAAGCCGCCGGGATACGCACCGCGCTCGTATCGGGAGGCTTCACCTATTTCACCGAACACATCCAGCGCGAGCTTGGGTTTGACTACGCCTGGGCCAACGAACTAGAAGTGGTTAACGGCTACCTCACCGGGCGCACCCTCGGTCCCATCATCGACGGCTCAGCCAAAGCCGACCGCCTTGTTGCCACACGCAACGCCTTAGGTTTGTCCAAAGAACAAGTCATCTGCTGCGGCGACGGCGCCAACGACATCCCCATGTCCCGCGCCGCCGGTTTCAGCATCGCCTACCGCCCCAAACCCGCGCTACGCGAAGTCGCTCACTGTTGCTTTGATTATGTGGGCCTAGAAGGGATTGCGCGGCTGTTTGGATAAATCAC
>JAIRPB010000096.1 GCA_031257305.1 Azoarcus sp. | reverse complement strand
ATTATCGCGGTGTGCGGCATAGGCCGCTGGCTATTTGAACCCGCCAACCCACAGGCCGTAGGGTGGCTTGTGGTTTGCCTTGCGATGTCTTTGCCGGTTTTGGCAAGCGGGGTAGGGGAAGTATTTGCGAAGCGTACAGGAGTTGACAAATTCATAAAAAACATTACTATCCGCTAATTGTAATAACTACCATACAAGGATGTATTTATGCTTTCAATTAAAGAAGCCGTTCAAAAAATAAAAAATCAGCTCCCCGATTTTTTTGACGGTGACATTTCGGACATCAGATTGGAAGAGTTCAATGCAAAAGACCTTTACAAAGAATATCGCCTGACGGTCTCGTTTCTCATCCCTCCATACCGGACTAGCGTTCCAACAGCCCCACTCCAAACCTCCCTTGAAGGAATAGCCACTGGAATAGCCACTGCATTCTCCTCCTTTTCCTCCTCCATCCCCGGTACCCGTGTATATAAAGATGTTGTCTTGGACAGTGAGGATGGGCGCATTATTTCCATGAAGATACACGAAAATGCGTGACGTACTTGTTGACACAAACGTTTTTATTTTATTTCTAGCGGGCCAAATAAACGAGAATAGAATTGAACAATATTCAAGAAATTCCCTATACACCAAAGAAGCCTATTATTTTTTGTTAAACTTATTATTTAAGTTCGATAGAATTATTACTAGCCCCAATATACTCACTGAAGTTGATAATATTCTAAACAGGGTATCGGGAGATGATAAACACAAATACTTAGAATTGGTTAAAAAAATTTACAAACAAACAGTAGAGAAATACATAAAAACAGTGGATGTCTCTCAAAATTATTTTTTTGACACTCTGGGTGTAACCGATTCATCGATATTGATGATGGCACAAGAATGTGACTTGCTTATATCTGGCGATAGCACTCTGTGCGGCTACGCAATATCACTTAATATAAATACATTTGATTTTAAGAAATATTTGAACGATAGATTGTAAAGAAAGGGTTTAAGGAACCCTTGAACAACTCAATACCCGTCATTGCGAGCCGAAGGCGAAACAATCCATGTTCCGTCAACGACGCCACTTCTGGATTGCCACGGCGCTGTGCGCCTCGCAATGACGGATAAGAGCCGCATCAATCCCCCTCACCCCACCACGCACGGAGCCTCGTCCGCCCCGCGACGGGCAATGTGGCCAATCCGGTAGACCGTCTCCCCGGCTTCAGTGAGTTTGGCGGTGACAGCGGCGGCGTCCTCTTCGGAAACAACCACGGCCATGCCGATGCCGCAGTTGAATACCCGGCGCATTTCCTGAACTTCAACCTGTCCCTTTTCTTGTAGCCACTGGAACAGAGGCGGCAACGTCCAGCTTGCGCTGTCGATTCGGGCAACGAGGTTGCTGGCAAGGATGCGCGGCACGTTCTCAACAATGCCGCCGCCAGTGATGTGCGCAAGCCCTTTTACCGCGCCGGGCAGTTCGCGGAAAACGGACAACAGCGGCTTGACGTAAATCCGGGTGGGCGCCAGCAGTGCGTCGCGCAGGAGCGTGCCGTGAAAATCAGCGGAGAGGTCGGCTTGGCTGACATCGATAATTTTGCGGATGAGGGAGTAGCCGTTGGAATGCGCGCCGCTGGAGGCTAACCCTAGGACCACATCGCCCGGGGTAATCCGTGTGCCGTCGATGATGTCGCTTTTCTCCACCACGCCCACGGCAAAACCGGCGAGGTCGTATTCCCCTTCTGGGTACATTCCCGGCATTTCAGCCGTTTCGCCGCCAATCAGCGCACAGCCTGCCAGTTCGCATCCTTTTGCGATGCCTTGCACCACCGTGGCGGCCACATCGACGTTGAGCTTGCCGCAGGCAAAGTAATCCAGAAAGAAAAGCGGTTCTGCGCCTTGCGCCAAGATGTCGTTGACGCTCATTGCGACCAAGTCTTGCCCGATGGTGTCGTGTTTGCCCAACAGAAACGCGAGCTTGAGTTTTGTGCCTACGCCGTCAGTACCGGAAACCAGCACCGGCTCGCGGTATTTTTCGGGAAGCCCCGTGAGCGCGCCAAAACCGCCGATGCCCACTAACACTTCGGGGCGCATCGTTTTTTGGGCAAAGGGCTTGATTCGGTCGACCAACGCATCGCCTGCGTCAATATCAACCCCTGCATCGCGGTAAGAAAGCGGGGAGGGGGAAGAAGAGTGTTGTGCGCTCAAGGCTGTTCCTCGGGGAGATATAAGACAACGCTTGGATGCGACCGGGGGATAGGCTACATTTAGGCGCTCTTGATAGAAAAGTTTGTGTTGCTTGGACAGCGAATCTGCGATTTTACTTGAAAATGCGACATCCCTCCCGTGTTCAAACCGCTCTCTGGGGCGGTGTCTTTCTGGCACTGGCCGTTTTGCTTTGGCTACTTGCGCCCATTCTCACGCCGTTTGCCGTCGCGGCCGTCTTTGCTTATCTGTGTATTCCGGCGGTCGAAACCTTGGTCCGCCGCCGCTTGCCGCGCACTGCGGCGGTATTGCTGGTGATGGGCGCATTAAGTCTGGCGCTGGTCGCGCTAGTGCTTATTCTGGTTCCGATGATTTACCGCGAAGCAGTGCTGCTCACGCAAAAACTCCCTAGCGCCATTGACCTTCTCGACGCGCATGTTGCCCGCCTGTCGGGCCGGTTTGATATGGAACTTAGGCTTGATGCCGCGCAGTTCCGCGAATGGGCGGAACAATTCTTTAGCGGTACGCAAAGCGTACTGCCTGCGTTATCCAAGCACATCAGCCAAGGCAGCATGGCGGTAGCCAGCCTTGTGGCTAACTTAATTTTGATTCCGATTGTCACGTTCTACCTGCTTTTAGAATGGCCGCGCATCACGGCGGGCCTGGCCCGTGTGCTGCCGCGCCCTTGGTTGCCGCGTGCGCAAAAAACGGTCTCCGCCATCAATCATGTGCTGGCGCAGTTCTGCCGGGGACAGGGCGCTGTAATGCTGATACTGGCCGTGTATTACAGCGTGGGGCTGTGGTTGGCCGGCTTGGATTTTGCGCTCCCGGTGGGTGTGCTTACGGGACTGCTGATTTTTATCCCCTATGTGGGGTTCGGCTTCGGGCTGTTGCTGGCGTTGCTTGCGGCCTTGCTTCAGCAGACTGCGGGATGGGAACCTGTTATCGGGGTAGCTATTGTCTTTGGGCTAGGGCAACTGATAGAGAGTTTTGTCCTCACGCCCTACCTTGTGGGCGAACGTATTGGCCTACATCCGCTGGCTGTCATTTTCGCCTTGCTGGCATTCAACCAACTGTTTGGCTTCGTCGGCATATTGGTTGCGCTCCCAGCCAGCGCGGCGCTGCTTGTGGGTTTGCGCGAAATCGCGCCAGCTTGGTTAGCCAGCCCGCTCTATCTCGGCCGCGATTCCACAGACGAACCCTCCAGCAACGCCAAAAACACGCCATGAAACAACTCATTCTCGACTTGCGGCCAGACCGTCCGCCGACACTAGAAAATTTTGTGGTCGGCGAAAACGCCGAATTGCTAGAAAACCTAACGCAGCTCGCAGAACCTACCCGCCCGCGCAGGACAAACATTTACCTATGGGGCGATGCCGGCAGCGGGCGCAGCCATTTGCTGCGTGCCACTGCCGACCGCGCCCGTGAGCGGGGGCAGCCGGTATTTTTTCTCATGGCGGAAGAAATCGAAAATTCCCTGCCAGACATCAAAAACGCCCTACTCGCTATCGACGATATAGACCGGCTTTCCCCCTCTGCCCAGATTGCGCTTTTCAACACCTTCAACCATGCGGCATACCACGGCCAGTCGCTGCTGCTCTCCGGCCCTTCCGCGCCGCTGGGGCTTGCGCCTAATCTGCGTGAGGATTTACGCACCCGCATCGGGCAAAGCCTCATTTTTGAAGTCCGCCCGCTCGACGATACCGTGCGCCGCGCCATCCTGCACTCGCTTGCCGCACGGAGGGGGTTGCACTTAAGCGAGGAAGTCACGGGGTTTCTGTTGACCCACGCCCGCCGCGACCCGCCCAGTATGGTCGCGGCGCTGGATGCGCTGGATGCCGCTTCGCTTGAACACAAACGCCCGGTAACGCTGCCGCTGCTACGCGAAATCATGCGGGAAGGGCTTCGCATTTAACCCGGTTCTCTGATTTACGTCGTTTACAGACATTATTTTCAACACCGACTGCTATGGACCTTGTTCTTTTCGACCTCGATAACACTCTCCTTGCCGGCGATTCTGATGTCGCGTGGACGCAATTCCTCATTGAAGAAGGCGTACTTGACGCCTCCGTGCAAGAAATGCGCAATCTTGTTTTTTACGAGCAGTACAAAGCCGGTACGCTAGACATCCACGCATTTCTCGACTTTCAGCTTGCGCCCCTCGCCCGCTACCCGCGCACGCAACTCGATGTCTGGCATCGCCTGTTCATGGACCGCCACATCCGCCCGATGATTCCCAACGCCGCACGCCAACTTGTCGACGGGCATCTACAAAGCGGCGCACTCGTCGCGCTCGTCACGGCCACCAACAGCTACATTACTTGGCCCATTGCGCGTGAATTTGGCATCGCGCACCTCGTCGCCACCATCCCGGCACAAGAAAACGGCATATTTACCGGCAAACCAAAAGGCATCCCCACATTCCAAGCCGGCAAGGTAGCGCGAACAGAAGACTGGCTAGAATCAATGGGGCTTAATTTTGGGTGTTTCGATAAAAGCTGGTTCTACAGCGACTCCCACAACGACCTGCCTCTTCTGCAAAAAGTCACTCATCCCATTGCGGTTGACCCAGACGAAATTCTGCGGGCCGTTGCGCAAGAACATCACTGGAAAATTTTGTCACTACACAGCAACCCACAAGATAATCCTGCCCATCCTGATTCCTAACTTAAGCATCTCCCTTCGGCAAATAGCCTATGTATTGCACATCCTGCGGCTCTAATCTCGGTAATTGGCCCAATAAATCTTGCCCGCGCTGCGGAGCCCCGTTACAAAAAACCCGTTCTAGCGCCGACGGCCCCGGCATCTCCAATTTCTCCAATCTCAGCCTTCCCGA
>JAIRPB010000071.1 GCA_031257305.1 Azoarcus sp. | reverse complement strand
ATGCTTCGTGTTGGCAACCTTGAACGTTCGCTGGCCTTTTATACCGAAGTGCTCGGAATGCGCCTCTTACGGCAGCACGAATATCCCGAAGGCCAATTCACGCTGGCATTCGTTGGCTACCAAAACGAAGACGATAGCGCGGTTATTGAACTGACCTACAACTGGGGAGTTGAGCACTACGAATTAGGCACTGCTTTTGGCCATATTGCGCTGGAAGTCGACGATGCTTACAAAGCCTGTGATGACATCCGTGCGCGCGGCGGAAAAGTCGTGCGCGAAGCTGGCCCGATGAAGCATGGAAAAACAATCATCGCGTTTATCGAAGACCCGGATGGCTATAAAATTGAGCTAATCGGACGCGGGACGCGCTAAATTCATAAAAAACTGCGCCCATAACAGGCGCGTCAGTTAGGGGGAACAAAAATGTATTCCATCAAACGGATTTCGCATATCGCTGTGCTGCTTGCATCGGCAACTATCCTAGGGCTTGCATACGCCCCTTTGCATGCGCAGCCTGCCGGAAAACCAACATCAGGCGGAAATATTGCGCAGGAAATGCAGACAGCCCAAAAACTATCCAGCCAAGGCAATGACCTAGAAGCATTAGACCATCTCGAAAAAGCCCTTGATATTTCCGTTAAAGCACACGGCACACAGCACAGCGACTCTATCCGCATCAAAAGCGAAATCGGTTTTCTTTATATGAAAATGAAGAAATACGCTGAAGCGCGTGAAACCTTAGCGCAAGCTGTTGAACTTGCTAAAGGAAAATCAGACAGCAAAATTGAAACCGTCAAAATGTATAGCAATTTAGGGGCAATTTTTTGCCAAATGGGAGAATTCCAAGAGTCGCTTGATTGGCATCACAAAGCAAATGCGATTCGTGGAAGAAAACTGGATTCTAGCAGTACAGATCCAAGCGAATCTTGTATTGTGAAACACATTATTTCCGAGGAAATTGTTCGTGAGGCACAAGCTGGCAAAAAACTTGCCGACCAGCAAAAATATTCCGATGCACTCATTCATTACAATAAAGCCGTTCAGTTATCTATCAAAAAAAATGGAGACCAACATAAAGATACCGCCCAATATAAAAACGAAGTCGGTATTCTGTATCTAAACTTGAAAAAATACGCCGATGCACAGGCTGTATTAACACAAGCCGCCGCCATTGCAGAAAAAAACACGGATATTTTTGCTTCTGCCAAAATTTACAATAACCTCGGTGCGGCCTATTATTATCAGGGCAATTATAAAAAAGCACTGGTATGGGACGAAAAAGCATTTGACGCCATCGAAAAATCTGGAGTTTCGGATAATGTTCTCTTAACAAACATTTGTGACAGCATCGTCAGCGGGTACGAACACCTCAACGAACCCGGAAAAGCGGGGGAATGGCGGCAAAAAGCCAAGGCAATCCGAGAAAAGGCCCCAAGTACGACAGCGGCAGAATCAAATTCCGCAACCCCAGAATCAGCCGCTGACATAAAAAATACGGCTCAAACGTATCTGGAAAAAGGCGATTTTGATGATGCCATCACTTTGTACAAACAGGCATTAGAACTTGAAGAAAAAACGCTTGGATACCAGCACCCGGATACCATCGCAACTTGCGATAGCCTTGCCAAGGCATACGACAAAAAAGGCGATTACAAAGAGGCGCTGGCATGGTACGAAAAAGTATTAAATTATATAGAAAATAGGCAAAGCAAAAAATCACTTTCTGCCGCCGTCATCTACAGCAATATTGCCGTGGCTCAAGCCAGATTAGGCAATAACAAAAAAGCAATTGAGAACCTTCGCAAAGCCACAATGGTTTTTGAAAAATCAGAATTCAGAGACCATTTAGACGTGGGGACTGTTTACAGCAATATCACTTGGGTATACGCAAAAACAAGAGACTACGCAAAAGCAGAAGAATGGGCCAAAAAAACGCTGGCTTTTAATGAAAGGATTTACGGCAACGAACACCCCGCTACGGGTGTTGCTTACGAAAATGTCGGGATGACCTACATCAATCGGCGTTTATATGATAAAGCCGTTGCACCTTATCTCCGGGCTTACCGGATTTCTCTGAACAAATTTGGCGAATCGACTCAAACACAATCCATCAGGGTTCACCTGGAATGTGCTTACAATCATATCAATAAAGACATTAATAATCCTGCGCCGTTTGACGAATGGCTTGCCAAATCCTTAGGCATTGCCAAGTCAGAAGCAGGTGCTAACGCTTATACCGGACCGCGTGGTTGCAAAGCCATTCCGAAACAGGTTTCTACGACAATCCCAGCTCATTCGACACCTTAATGTTAGGGAGAATGCAAATCTGCCTAATTCATGTCTCGTTTAATTATATTTTCGTCGATAAGTTTTATTTCTAACTTATCGTGTATTAGACCGCATAGGGTAGGGTTTGAGTCTTTAATAAGTACGAGATAATCTTTTTTTACTGCAAAAATTATACTATCCGAATAGCCAGTTATCTTTTCGGTTATCGTACATACTGGTAGGGGCGCACAAAATCCTGCTTCGCGCATTTCCTTACGGGAACCGCTAGAATAGCGGCTTTCTTTTGCCCGTCTACCCACATCTGCCTCATTTCGGTACTCACCCATTAACATGACTGCCCAAAACCTGCTAGTTGAAATTTTTGTTGAAGAACTGCCGCCTAAGGCGTTGAAAAATTTGGGCGGCGCTTTTGCCTCGGCGCTGGCCGCTGCCCTGCAACGTGACGGGCTGGCCGGGGCGGATGCCGCTGTCACGGCTTTTGCCTCACCGCGCCGGTTGGCCGCGCATATTGCCAATGTGCTTACGGCAGCGCCCGATAAACCCGTGTCGCAAAAGCTGATGCCCGTTTCTGTGGGGCTGGATGCTGCGGGCAACGCTACGCCGGCGCTCTTGAAAAAACTCAGTGCGCTTGGGGCGGATGCGTCCAGCGTTGCGCAATTGCGCCGGGCGGGTGAAGGCAAAGCGGAAACCCTGTTTCTGGATTCCATTGCCAAAGGCGTGAGCCTTGCCGAAGGGTTGCAGAAAGCACTGGAAGCGGCGCTAGCCGCGTTGCCGATTCCAAAAGTGATGAGCTATCAGTTGGCCGACGGTTGGACGAGCGTGAATTTTGTGCGTCCCGCGCACGGGCTGGTGGCGCTACATGGCGCGGATGTGGTGCCCATTTCTGTGCTGGGCTTGCAATCGGGCAATACAACGCACGGGCATCGCTTTGAGGCGAGCGTTGCGCCTATCGTTATCCAGCATGCTGACGGTTACGCTAAAACCCTGCGTGAGCAAGGCGCGGTTATCGCTTCTTTTGATGAGCGCCGTGCCGAGATTGTCCGGCAGTTGTCCGCCGCCGCCCAAAAAGCGGGGGAGGGGCTGCGCCCCATTGAAGATAACGCGCTGTTGGATGAAGTCACCGCCTTGGTTGAACGCCCGAATGTGCTCATCGGGCAATTTGAGCCAGAATTTTTGGAAGTACCGCAGGAATGCCTGATTCTGACGATGAAGGCAAACCAGAAATATTTCCCGCTGTTGGATGCCGCCGGAAAACTGACTCACCGTTTCCTCGTTGTCAGCAACCTTAGCCCCGCCGATGTATCCGCCATTGTGGGCGGCAATGAGCGCGTGGTACGCCCAAGGCTGGCTGATGCGCGCTTCTTTTTTGACCAAGACCGCAAAAAAACGCTGGAGTCGCGTGTGCCGGGGCTGGATAAGGTGGTGTATCACAACCAGCTAGGTAGCCAAGGTGAACGCAGTAAGCGGGTGATTGTTATCGCCCGCCTTATTGCGGAAATGCTAGGCGGCGGAGAGGGGCTTGTAGCGCAGGCAGAAGCGGCCGCACGTCTTTCTAAAGCGGATTTGCTCACCGATATGGTGGGCGAATTTCCCGAACTGCAAGGCATTATGGGCCGCTACTACGCGCTCAATGACGGTTTGCCGCAAGAAGTCGCTGACGCGGTTGAAGACCACTACAAACCGCGCTTTGCGGGCGATAGCTTGCCCCGGGGGACGGTGGACAAAGTAACGGCGCTTGCTGACAAGCTAGAAACCTTAGTCGGCATGTTCAGTATCGGGCAGATGCCTACTGGCGATAAAGACCCGTTCGCGCTACGGCGTCATGCTGTAGGCATTATCAGGATGTTGATGGAAGGCAAAATTGATTTGCCCCTTGGCAAATTGCTGGCCAGTGCGGCGGACAGTTTCGCTTCCCCTCTCAAAGATGAAATCTTCGACAACCTCCAAACATTCATTTTCGACCGCCTTTCCGGCCTGTTGCGCGAACAAGGCTATACCGCGCAGGAAGTCGATGCCGTCGTGAGCCTCCGTCCGCAAGTTTTGGGCGATATTCCCAAACGCCTTGCCGCCGTGCGGGCGTTTTCCGCCTTACCCGAAGCCGGGGCGCTGGCGGCCGCCAACAAGCGCGTGGGCAATATTCTGAAAAAAGCTGAAGCGGGCGTTGCCCGCCATATCAATGCCGCGTTGCTGAAAGAAAAGGCTGAAACCGCGCTTGCCAAAGTCTTAGACGACATCGTTCCCAAGGCCGATACTGCGTTCGATGCGGGCGATTACGCCGGTTCCCTCAAAACGCTTGCCGCATTGCGGACGCCTGTCGACGCGTTTTTCGATGAAGTGATGGTCAACGCTGAAGATGCCGCCTTGCGCAACAACCGTCTCGCGCTGCTTGGCCGTCTGCATACCGCGATGAACCGCGTCGCCGATATTTCAAAGTTGTCAGCCTGATGTCAGCCTGATTTTTCCGCACAAAGGCAATCCATGAACCTCATCATTCTCGACCGCGACGGCGTTATCAATTACGACTCCGAGCAGTTCATCAAGTCGCCCGACGAATGGCGGCCCATCCCCGGTTCGTTAGAAGCCATTGCGCTGCTTAACCGCTGGGGCTGGCGGGTCGTGGTGGCCACAAATCAGTCCGGCATAGGGCGCGGCCTATTCGACATGGATACGCTCAACGCCATTCACGATAAAATGATTAAAAGCCTCGCCCAAATCGGCGGGCGGCTAGATGCCATTTTTTTCTGCCCGCACCCAGCGGATTCTCCGTGCGAATGCCGTAAACCCAAGCCCGGCATGCTCATCGAAATTGGGGAGCGTTTTGACGCCGACCTAACAAGCGTACCCGTTGTGGGCGACAGCCTGCGGGACCTGCAAGCAGGCGTGGCCGTTGGGGGGCTTCCGTATCTTGTTTTAACCGGCAAGGGCACAAAAACACGCGATGACCCGCAACTGCCGCCGCAAACCGTTATTTTTGATGACCTCGCTGCTGTGGCAGCCCAATTAACCGCCTAGAAAGGAAGCCTATGATTTTCATCCGCTCCACCGTTTTCATGGCGGTTTCAATTCTCATCACAATGTATTACGGCACGCTGGGCATTGTGGGGCTGTGCTTCTTCGTCAAACCGCTCACCCGCCACCGTTGGGTCACAAGGTGGTGTCCTGTCATGATGTGGGCCGTGCAACATATCCTCGGTTTGCGTTACCGCGTCATCGGGCAGGAAAACATCCCCGCGAAACCTGCCGTAGTCGTTTCAAAGCACCAATCGGCTTGGGAAACCATTGGCCTGCAAGTTATTTTTCCACCGCTAAGTTTCATCCTTAAACGCGAATTGCTCTGGATTCCCTTTCTAGGCTGGGCACTGGCAAGCATCCGCGCCATCGCTATTGACCGCAAAGCCGGCCAAAACGCACTCACCCAAGTTGTTGACCAAGGGCGTGAGCGGTTAAAAGAAGGGCTGTGGGTGGCGGTATTCCCAGAAGGCACGCGAGTAGCCCCCGGCGTAAGCGGCGATTACCGCCCAGGCGGCGCGTTTCTAGCCAAACGGGCCAGCGTCCCCGTTGTGCCCGTCGCGCACAATGCGGGCGAATTTTGGGGCAGGGGCGCGTTTCTAAAATACCCGGGTGAAATTATCGTCAGTATCGGTACGCCAATTGAAACAAAAGGCATTCGGGCAGAAGAAATCAACCGCCGCGCAAAAGAATGGATAGAAAACGAAATGGCACGGCTTTTTCCTCATCATTATCAAAATGGCGGGGCAACGCAGGAAGGGAAGGAAAATAATCAAG
>JAIRPB010000036.1 GCA_031257305.1 Azoarcus sp. | reverse complement strand
GCGCACACAAAAAAACACCCGGCAGGGCCGGGTGCAAAGTCTCCTGTTAAGGAGAGGGAGGGAACTGGCACATCAAACAACCATAATCCGTAATATGTTGTTCTGCAAAACACTCAATTTAGTACATAAAACTCTTTCTTTTCATCGTTTTAACGAAGTATGTGAAAGTTGTTTATAATACAAATTGCTGCTGTGCACAAATCAAATTCTAGTACAGGCAAACCTCGTTTTCAAGCCATCGCAATACAAAATGTGGACTAAATGCAAAAAAGCGCACATGACAGAAGTAGCGCGTCCGGCGGTTAGAATGGCGGACGTTCTGGGAACCTTGCTATGTTCAATACCGACCCGCTGCTCGCCCACTTAAATCCCCAACAATCTGAAGCCGTTACCCTGCCCTCCCGCCCTGCCTTGGTGCTGGCGGGCGCGGGTTCCGGCAAAACGCGGGTACTGACTACCCGCATTGCCTGGCTGCTCAAGCAAGGAATGGCGTCCCCGGCGGGGATTCTGGCGGTAACTTTTACCAACAAAGCGGCCCGCGAAATGCTCTCGCGCCTTGAAGCGATGCTGCCAATGAGTACGCACGGCATGTGGATAGGCACTTTCCACGGGCTATGCAACCGTTTGTTACGGACGCATCACCGCGATGCGGGGCTAGACCGGCTGTTTCAGATTCTCGATAGCGGCGACCAGCTTTCAGCCATTAAACGCTTGCTGAAAACGCTAAACGTCGACGACGAAAAATTTCCGCCCCGCGAACTGCAATATTTCATCAATGCCAATAAAGAAGCAGGGTTGCGCCCGCATGCCGTTGAGGCGCTGGATAGATTTACCCAGCGCCGCGTTGAGCTATACCAAGAGTACGAAAACCAATGCCAGCGCGAATCTGTGGTGGATTTTGCCGAACTGCTGCTACGCAGTTTTGAACTGCTCCAGCGCAACGAACCCATCCGGCATCACTACCAGCAACGTTTCCGTTACATTTTGGTGGATGAGTTCCAAGATACCAACATCCTGCAATACCGCTGGCTGAAACTGTTGGCGTCCCACGGGGAAGAAGGCGGCGCGGCGCTGTTTTGCGTGGGGGATGATGACCAAAGCATTTACCGCTTCCGGGGCGCGGAAGTGGGCAACATGCGCGATTTTGAACGCGAATTCCACGTACAAGACATCATCCGCCTAGAGCAAAACTACCGTTCGCATGGCAACATCCTAGACGCGGCCAACGCCATTATCCGCCACAACAGCAACCGCTTAGGCAAAAACCTCTGGACAAACCAAGGCGAAGGCGAGCCAATCCGGGTTTTTGAAGCGTATAGCGATAGCGACGAGGCCCGCTGGATTGTGGAAGAAACGCAGTCCCTGCAAGAGGACGGCATCCCGCGCAACAACATCGCCGTGCTCTACCGCGCCAATGCCCAATCGCGCGTACTCGAACACCAGTTTTTTTCGGCGGGCATCCCTTACCGCGTACATGGCGGCCTGCGGTTTTTTGAGCGCCAAGAAATCAAACACGCGCTGGCCTATCTTCGGCTCATCGTCCATGCCGGCGATGACACTGCCTTTATGCGCGTGGTGAATTTTCCGGCGCGGGGTATCGGCGCCCGCACGCAAGAAATACTCAACGACACCGCCCGCCAGCGAAATGACACCCTCTATGCGTCCGTGGCCCATTTCGCCGGCAAAAGCGCCGCCCCCCTAGCCCGTTTTGTTAGCCTTATCGACACCCTGCGCCAAGAAACACGGCCCCTGCCGCTGCCAGAACTCGTTGAGCATGTCATCGACCACAGCGGCTTGCGCGCCCATTACCAAACAGAAAGAGAAGGCCAAGACAGGCTAGAGAATCTCAGCGAACTTGTCCGAGCCGCCGAAAATTTCCGGGCTGAATTCCCCGCCAGCCCGGAAACGCTGGCGCAGCCCCATGCGCTGCTGGCAGATTTTCTTGACCACGCCTCGCTCGAGGCCGGGGAACATCAGGCATCCGCACAAGAAGAAGCCGTACAGCTGATGACTGTCCATGCGGCCAAAGGGCTGGAATTCCAAATTGTTTTTCTATGCGGGCTAGAAGAAGAACTTTTCCCGCACAGCAATAGCCTGACCGAGTCCGGCGGCTTAGAAGAAGAACGGCGGCTCATGTACGTGGCCGTCACGCGCACCCGCGAACGCCTGTATCTCTCTTGCGCCCAAAGCCGCCTATTGCACGGGCAAACGCATTACCACCTGCGGTCAAGATTTCTTGAGGAAATCCCAAAAGAACTGCTCAAACCGCTCACACAAACCAAGCCATTGATGCAGAACGCCTATTCCGGCGGATATGGCAGCACGGCTAGGCCCCAAAAAAACTTTTCAAACCAAACAGCCTCACCGCCGCCCCTGCCCGCATCACGCGGCCTACCCAATGGCCTCCACATTGGCCAAAATGTGCGCCATCCCGCCTTTGGCTACGGGGTCATCGTCGATGCGGCGGGCGGCGGCAAAGACGCCAAACTGTGCGTAAACTTTGGCGACGGGGGCATCAAATGGCTGTTGATGTCTGTGGCAAAACTGGAAGCGGCTTAAAAACGGGTTGCCGTGGGCTAAGAGGCTTCTTTTACCGCCGCAAAAAAACGCACATTCAGCTTACCTTCCTAAAACCCTTGGTTCCCAAGCATCTCCGCATCTTCTGGACGAGCCAAGGGCGCGACCGTACCGCCGCTTGAATGAAGCGGCTGGTCATTCCCATGCGGTTGCGGCACGGGCGCGGGAGGGGTGTAATCCGTCGCGTTAGCGGGCGGCCCTTCCAAATCCGTTAGAAGCCCATTGTCATCCATGATGGGAGTCTGTAATTCGGGCGGCGGAAACGGGGGGAGGTAGTAATCGTCATGGTCCCCTTCCCCAACGGGGGCGCTGGCAATGTTTTCGGGGCGAGGCAGCATGATTTCCGGCTTATTGGATAACGCGGTTTTCATGTAGTTAATCCATATCGGGAGCGCCGCCGTTCCCCCCGTTTCACCACTGCCCATGTTGCGCGGCTGTGGGAAGCCTATCCAAGAGATAGCCACGATTTCGGGGTTATAACCGCAGAACCAAGCGTCGATGTAATCGTTCGTGGTGCCGGTTTTCCCCGCAATGTCCTTGCGTTTAAGCGCCCGCCCGGCACGGGAGCCCGTGCCCCGGCTCACAACGTCTTGGAGCATCGAATTCATCACCCAAGCATTGCGCGGGTCAATTGCCAGCGGGGCGCTTTCCCCCGCAACGGGGGCATCAAAAAGCGCAACGGTCTTACCCGTGGCATCTTGGATTTCTTTGACCACATACGGTTGGATAAGAAAGCCGCCATTAGCGAATACCGCGTAAGCCCGCGCCATTTCCCACGGCGTTGCTTCGCCCGCTGCGCCAAGGGCAATTGTTAGGTAAGGCTGGTATTTGGAGGTATCAAAACCAAAATTGGCGATATATTCACGCGCATAGTCTGGCGTAATCGTTTCAAGCACTTTGATAGCCGGTATATTTTTTGAGCGTACCAAGGCTTCGCGTACCGTCATCATGCCCGCAAATTTGCTGTCATAATTATGCGGCTCCCACGCCTGACGGCCCGTGACTCCCGGCGGGTAATACAGCGGCTCGTCAGAGATAAGCGTACCCGGCGCAATCCCTTTTTCTAGGCTGGCGGAATAGATAAAAGGCTTAAAGCCAGAACCCGGCTGGCGTCTGGCTTGGACGGCGTTGTTAAATTGGCTGCGGCTGTAATCAAACCCGCCTACCAACGCACGAAGGGCGCCCGTCCTCGCGTCAATGGAGACCAGCGCGGCATTCACATCGGGCATTTGGGTGAGTTCCCAGCCTTTGTCGCCCCCAAGATGCCTGACCCGTACCAACGCGCCCCGCCTGACCTGCCGCGACTGCGGCGAGTTGGGTTTGAGCATGGGCATGGCAAAAGCAAGGCCGCTTCCGGTAATTTTGATGGTTGTCCCGCTTGTCGCGGTAATGACCGTAACATCTTTCGGCGATACCTCCGTGACAACGGCAAGGAGCAAATCGCCAGAATCATTCAAGAGCGGATTATCGGCAGATGCTTCGGAGAGTTCTTTGTCAATGACATTAGCAAGTTTCTCGCCATCCAAATCGTCCGGCAGCTTGATGTATTTTTCTGGCCCCCGGTAGCCGTGGCGGCGGTCGTAATCCATCACGCCCTGACGCAGCGCCTCATAGGCGGCTTCCTGTTCGGCCCGGGTAATGTTTGTGATGACTTTGTAGCCACGTTGGGTGGCTTCCTCGCCAAATTTTTGAACGGCAATCTGGCGGGCCATTTCAGCCACATATTCGGCATGAACCGGACTCAGCACGGTCGGGTCTTTTGCGGCGCTCCCGGATTTCGTTTCGATAAGTTCTTTGACGGCTTCCTGATAGGCCACGTCATCGATGAAATTGATTTCGCGCATACGCCGCAGCACGTATTCCTGCCGTATTTTTGCGCGCTTGGGATTAACAATTGGATTCATCTTAGAGGGCGCTTTGGGCAAACCAGCAAGCATCGCAATCTGAGCCAAACTTAAGTCGGAAAGCGATTTACCAAAATAGGTCTGCGCCGCGACCTCAAAACCGTGGGCACGCTGGCCAAGATAGATTTGGTTGATATAACGCTCAAGAATCTGGTCTTTGGTGAGGTGATGCTCAATTTTGAGCGAAAGCAATATCTCGGTTATTTTGCGGATAAAAGACTGGTCAGGCGACAGAAAAAAATTGCGTGCAACCTGCATCGTAATCGTCGATGCTCCCTCTCGGCGCCTGTAAATAATATTGGCCCGCGCCGCTCGCAGAAGCCCTTTCATGTCGACGCCAATATGCTGATAAAATTTTTCGTCCTCTGCCGCCAAAAGTGCTTTTTTGAGCAAATCGGGAACATTCTCAATCTTGACGAGAGTGCGGCGTTCTTCACCAATTTCCTGGATGAGATAGCCATCTGCGGTGTAGACGCGCAAGGGTACGCGGGGGCGGTAATCCGTTATGACATCCAAATCAGGCAGTTTGGGCCAGATGATAATGGAGATAACAACCAACGTGGCTAACCCAATAACCCCCACAGCAAGCAGGGCCGTCACCGAATAAAAAAACCAGCGCACTGCCTTGTTACCTTTAACCCAACTATCTTTTATCCAACGCATCGTGTTCTCGTGTGTTTCCAGAAGCGGCTATTATAGTGGTTTCAAGCAATTCACACAGAAACTCATCCGCCGTACCCTGCGGCGCACCTCGTTAGAGCAACTGGCTAGGCTTAAATCCCTCCGCATCCTATGAACAAAAAACATCCGGCATTATATGCCATTTTCACATTAACAATACTTCTGGCATGTTTCCGGGCGAATGCCTTTTCGCCAGAACGCCTCGTCAAAGATGCCCGCGCACAGATTGGCGTAACCCTGCTCTACGATCCCGCCTATGCCCGCATTCCCTATCCGGGGGGCGATGTTCCTATCGTCAAAGGCGTTTGCACCGATGTGGTCATCCGCGCCCTGCGGCATCAAGGCATCGACCTGCAACGGCTCGTCCATGAGGATATATCGGACAATTTCCAGCATTACCCGAACCTCCAGAAATGGCGCCTTAAAAAACCGGACACCAACATCGACCATCGCCGCGTCTACAATTTACAACGCTACTTTGAGCAGCGGGGTTATGCGGTGGCAGATGAGACTTTTCTCCCCGGCGACATCGTGACTTGGGAACTGCGCCCCGGCGTAGGGCACATCGGCATTGTCTCGGATAAAAAAGCGCCCTCCGGCCAGCCACTGGTTATCCATAACATCGGAATTGGCACGCAGGAAGAAGAGATGCTTTATAGGTTTCCCGTATCGGGACATTACAGGCTCAAAAACACGGGCACGGCTCATGTCGCGCAAACAGAACCGCCGCCGCGCAACACATCGGCTTCCCGTACATCGCGCACGCGCCAAGCCCAAGCATCACGTGCGCGCTATAAAAAAAGCGCCAAAACACAAAGGCGTAGGCGATAGGGCGGATCTGAAACCCGCCCTACGTTTTTCTAGCTCTCCGCCGATGTCCGAATCAAATAATCAAACGCGGACAAACTCGCCTTTGCGCCCTCCCCCATCGCAATGATGATTTGCTTAAAGGGAATGCTCGTGCAGTCCCCGGCGGCAAAAACACCATGTACGGAAGTCTGGCCGCGCTGGTTGATGGCGATTTCGCCTCCCCTTGAAATATCAATCGTGCCCTTAATGAAGTCAGTATTGGGCACCAAGCCAATCTGTACAAAAATGCCTTCTAGGTCAATCCGGTGCAATTCGCCGGAAACACGGTCTTGGTACACAAGCCCATCCACCTTATCCGTCCCCGTCACTTCAGTCGTCTGGGCATTTTTAATCACCGTCGCGTTGGGCAAGCTGGCCAGTTTCTTCTGCAACACGGCATCCGCCCGCAACGCATCCCCAAATTCAAGCAACGTCACATGCGAGACCACCCCGGCCAAGTCAATAGCCGCTTCCACGCCCGAATTGCCGCCGCCGATAACAGCCACGCGCTTGCCTTTGAAAAGCGGGCCGTCGCAGTGCGGGCAATAGGCCACGCCTTTAGCGCGGAACTCCTTTTCGCCGGGCACATTCATTTCGCGCCAGCGGGCCCCCGTCGCCAAAATGACGGTTCTTGATTTAAGCGTCGCGCCGTTTTCTAGCTGTACTTCAGCAAGCGCACCTGGTTTGGACGGAGGGGTAACGTGCGTGGCCTTCTGTGGGTTCATCACGTCAACGTCATAACTTCGGACATGTTCCTCAAGCGCGACAGCGAGTTTGGGACCCTCGGTTTCTTTAATAGAAATAAAATTTTCGATGGCAAGCGTATCAAGTACCTGCCCGCCAAACCGCTCGGCAACCATCCCCGTGCGGAGTCCTTTTCTTGCGGCATAGATAGCCGCCGCCGAACCTGCGGGGCCCGCGCCCACAACCAGCACGTCAAACGGCGCTTTGGCAGAAATTTTTTCCGCATCCTGTGCCGCGATGCCCGGTTCGATTTTCGCCAGAATCTCCGCCAAATCCATCCGCCCCTGCCCAAACGGCTGGCCGTTTAGAAAAACAGAAGGCACGGCCATAATCTGGCGTTTTTCAGCCTCACCTTGGAACAACGCCCCGTCGACCATGATATGGCTCACGCCGGGATTCACCACCGCCATCAAGTTAAGCGACTGCACCACTTCAGGGCAGTTGTGGCAGGAAAGCGAAATGAACGTTTCAAACCGGAATTCGCCTTTGACGGAGCGGATATGTTCGAGCGTCTCCTCATCGACTTTGGGCGGATGCCCGCCGGTTTGCAGCAAGGCCAGAATGAGCGAAGTAAATTCGTGCCCCATCGGCAAGCCGGCAAAATAAATACGCGGCGTCTCCCCGGCACGGGCAATGCCAAATGACGGGCGGCGCTCAAAATGGCCATCTTCGCGAGCCGTCACTTTAGGAGAGAGCGCGGCAATCTCGTGAATCAGTTCGCTAATGTCTTGCGCCGCTTTGCTGTTATCGAGCGAAGCCACCAACTCGATAGGTTGGGCAACCTTTTCCAAGTACGCCTGAAGCTGAGCCTTGATGTTGTCATCAAGCATGGTGGATTCCTCGTAAAGAAATAAGATTTCCGTCCGGGCGGGACTGCCCGGACGGGTAATTACAACAGCGGGTTAGATTTTGCCAACGAGGTCGATGGAAGGCGCGAGAGTTTTGTCACCCTCTTTCCATTTCGCCGGGCAAACTTCGCCCGGATGCGCGGCAACGTACTGCGCGGCTTTGACTTTGCGCAACAGTTCTTGGGCATTACGGCCAATGTTTCCAGCATTGATTTCAATAATCTGGATTTTGCCGTTCGGGTCGACCACAAACGTACCCCGCTCATCCACGCCAGCTTCTTCAATGTAAACACCGAAGTTCTTGCTGATGACATGGGTCGGGTCGCCCACCAGCGGATATTCAATCTTCTTGATTGTTTCGGAAGCGTCGTGCCACGCCTTGTGGGTGAAATGGGTATCGGTGGACACGCCATAAATTTCCACGCCCAGCTTTTTGAATTCCGCGTAGTTATCGGCCAAATCGCCGAGTTCAGTTGGGCAAACAAACGTGAAATCAGCCGGATAGAAGAAGAAAACGGCCCATTTGCCCTTGATGGTAGCGTCCGAGACGTCAACAAATTTACCGTTCTGGTAAGCCGTAGCCTTGAACGGGAGAACCTGCGTGTTGATGAGGGAAGTGTTCATAAACCAACTCCTTGCAATATTGATGGTGGATGATGCTTGGAAAACTAGGACGCCGTGTCTCACAGCGTTGGGCGAATCATAGCCCCCTCTCCGCATGTAGCGCCAATTGGAAATGAGCATTCTTGCAATAGATGGAAACAATCAATACCTTGACAGCAATTAAATGTTCACACAGTAACAAATTAGCAAATGATTTTTCATCCACTATGCGTGCCCTTTTTCAGAGTGACGGAATTATTTTTCGCCCCATATTGGTGCATGGAAATAAATCCAGTCTGTCCGCATCACTCCGCTATCGGAATCGCGATTTGCCATGAATGGCGATGATATCGCCATTCAATGCCGGGTATTTGTCAATGCACCACCGGGTTTTTCCGGCCTTCGGCATTTGCCCGCTTGCTGCCCAGCCGGAATTTTCACCGGCTAAAAAACCTTGGCGTGTTTCTTGCTGAATACCCAGCGTTCAGTTCTTTTCAGGTGCATCATGAAAATCAGCGGCACATTCTGGCGAAATGTTCTAGGTATCTGTTTATTTCTTGGTTTTTGGCAAATGCTGTCCTCGTTTGAACTCGTCGACTCTTTCATGTTGCCATCGCCATGGAACGTCTGCCAGGCGCTAGCGTCTATGGCCGTCGACGGCTCCCTGTGGGAAAACCTGCTTGCCAGTCTGAAGCGCGTGGCTGCCGGGTATTTGCTGGCTTGCGTGGCCGGGCTTTCACTGGGGCTGATATGCGGCTGGTGGCGCAGAATATCCGATCTGATCCGGCCAGTCCTCGAAGCCTTGCGCCCGATTCCGCCCCTGGCGTGGGTTCCGATTGCCATTCTCTGGTTTGGCTTGGGAGATGCCGCTGCGTATTTCCTCGTGTTTTTGGGCTGTGTATTCCCTATATTCTTGGCAACTTTCACTGCCGTCCGCAGCCTGGATCGCGACCAACTCAACGCGGCGATGTGTCTAGGCGCGAGGCCCTGTCTGCTGCTGCGCGACGTGCTCGTACCGGCCTCGCTTCCCATCGTTATGCCGGGGCTACGGCTGGCCCTTGGAATTGGCTGGATGTGCGTAGTGACCGCGGAACTAATCGCGGCCGAAACCGGCCTGGGTTATTTGATTCAGCAATCGAGGATGCTGTTCCAGATACAAAACGTGGTGGCTGGCATGGTGGCAATCGGCGCAATCGGTTATCTGATGTCCGCCGTCCTCGAACGATTGGAACGTCGTGTCAATGCTTGGGCGCCGTCCGAGCGCGTCTAATTCAGTGATGGTATCGCGGACAAATCATGGCTATTCAACTCGAAATCTCCAATGTCTCGAAAACTTACCCCGCCCGCCGGGGCGAAGCGGGCACCCATGCCTTGCAGAATATTTCTCTTAAGATTAACGAAGGCGAATTCGTTTCATTGCTTGGGCC
>JAIRPB010000224.1 GCA_031257305.1 Azoarcus sp. | reverse complement strand
GCGGTTTCGACCAAGATTGAAGGGATGTCTGGCGCTTTGAGCACGGCAAATCCCGCTTGCTCTACCGTGCCTTTGTGCAAGGTGTTGATGTTGCCTAGGGCGGTGAGGACGGCGCGGCCTAGCTTGACGCTGTCGTTGATGGTGGCGGCTAGTGATAAATCGAGCAGTGTGCGGGCAAGGTGGTTGTCGTGTTTGGCGAGGTTGACGCCGCCAATCATGTCGGCTTCGTTTTCTTTTTGCGCCAGCCAGCGGGCTGCCGAGGACGATGCGCCTTTTTCCGAGAGCACAAACACCGAACTGCCGCGCGCTTCGGGGCGGACAAAAGCGTCGGCGTGAACAGAAACGAATAAGTCCGCTTTCACTTTGCGGGCGCGGGTTACGCGCTGGGCCAGCGGCACAAAGTAATCGCCGTCGCGGGTGAGCATGGCGCGCATGCCGGGGGCGTCGTCGATTTTGCGTTTGAGGCGGCGGGCAATGCTTAAGGTGACGTTTTTCTCGTAACTGCCGTTCCGGCCGATGGCGCCGGGATCTTCGCCGCCGTGGCCGGGATCTAGCGCAATGGTGAACAGGCGGTTTGCTTTGGGCGGGCTGTTGCGGCGGGCGGCGGTGTTATTGCCGCTGCTGCTGACTGTCTCTGTGGGGGGCTGCGCGGCGGTGACGGTAGGCGTGGCATCGGCGGGCGTCGAGATGTTGGGTTCGCCTGTGGCCGCGTCCATCGGGGAGGTTTTTTGGATGAGCGCCAGCAGGGGGTCGGGCGGCACCAGCGGGTAAAGGTCAATGACGAGCCGATGGCTGTATTCGCCGATGGGCGGGAGCGTGAATACCTGCGGGTCAATTTTTTCTTTGAGTTCCACCACCAAACGCACTACGCCGGGGCGGTTTTGGGCGGCGCGGATGAGTTTGATGTACGGGTCGTCATCTAGCACTTTGCCAAAAAGATTAAACAGCACGCTTTCGAGGTCGACGCCTTCCATGTCGACCACCAAGCGATCTGGCTCCGAGAGCATCATCTGTTTGAAGGACAGCTTATGGCGGCTCTCGAATGTGACGCGGGAATATTCTTCCGCCGGCCACACGCGCAATGCCAGCAGGCTGTTATCGTCAGGCGCTGCGCCTACGCGGTTCGCAAATAAGACGAAAACCGAGCCGCCCGCCGCTTTGAGCAGGGAACGGCGCATCCGGCATGGGAAATGGTCCTTGCCTAATCCGGTGGGTTTGTCAGATGTGCTGTGCATGTTTGCCCGATTTCCGTGTTTGCCCGAATTTCACATTCCCTGCCGCCGTCCTTGTGCGTGAGCGTGATAACGAGGTCGGGCGATGCTAAGTAGGGTAAGGCTTGCCGAGGCCACTCTACGATGCAGATGCCTTCACCCGCGAAGTATTCGTCCAATCCAGCGTCCAAAAATTCTTCTGGCTGCGTCAAACGATAAAAATCAAAATGATACAGCTTTATTCTAGAAATTACATAAGATTCAATCAAGGTATAAGTTGGGCTTTTTACCGTTCCGGCATGGCCTAGCGCCCTCAAGATGCCGCGCACAAGCGTGGTTTTGCCGCTTCCGAGGTCGCCTTCCAGCCAGATATTAAGCCCCGGCGTGAGCATGGGAGCCAGACATGCGCCCAGCGCAAGTGTTGCGGCTTCGTCAGCAAGCCATGCGCGGAGGATGCCCATCTCATGGAGTTGGAGGGGCGGGGTCGGGGCTGATGTTTTCATGTGTTTCCGTGAGAGGGACGGGAGCGTTGGAGTTCGTAGCGTCATAGGCGGTTAAAGAGCATATTTTATCCGCCCATCTGAATTCAATGATATACGCATGATTTTCTTGCGGCATCAGCGTGGTACTGAGTGGGCCGCAATGGCCCCGTGAAGCGGTTTCGTACCAATTGCCAAGCGCCGAGATAGTGACGGTCTGGTTTGCATCAACTAAAGGGGGCACATACGGCAAAACATTTGCGGTAGCGCGGCGCATGCGGCTTGCCATGCGGGCGATACCCGGCAAAAGGACGGAGTGCCCGCTGTCCGCAACATTCCATTCCCGGCATTTTGAATCGGGCGAGCAAACAGTAAACTTCACCGCTATCGGTGCGCCCACGCTGCGTATGACGAGCCGGCTTTTTCCTGCGGGGATGGGTTTATCCAGTTCTTTGTCGCCGTTGTTTTCACGTACCTGCCGTTCGGCATCTTCAGGATTGATTTCGGAGTAGGTTTTGCCGAGCGAGCATGCTTGAAGCAATACGAGGCAGGAAACAGCACACAAGGCAATGGTATGACGAAAGATAAATGATGTTTTCATTTAAGGCTCCCAAAAGGATTGATGTATGGCTTACTTAAACCCGCACAACCCGGCAGAACTCGCATCGCTTGCCGCAAACATCCGCCAATGGGCATCAGAACTAGGTTTTTCGGCGGTGGCGGTGGCGGAGGCTGAATTGTCTGACGCGGGCGAGGGGTTGCGGCGCTGGCTTGCTGCGGGTTTTCACGGCAGCATGGATTATATGGCGCGTCACGCCCGTGCGCGGATGCGGCCCGCTGAATGTATGGAGGGCGTATCAAGGGTGATTTCCGCGAGTATGCCCTATTGGCCTGATGCCGCGCCCGCTCTGGATGTGTTGGGCAACGGCGCGCTGGGTTATATCTCCCGTTACGCATTGGGGCGCGATTACCACAAAGTGTTGCGCCCCCGCCTTCAAAAACTGGCCCAGCGCATTGTTGAAGCGGTGCCGTCCACAACCCGCGTTTTTACGGATTCCGCTCCGGTGATGGAAGTGGAATTCGCCCAGCGTTCCGGCTTGGGTTGGCGCGGCAAGCATACGTTGCTGGTGAGCCGCCAATCGAGATGCCAATCAGGTTCCTGTTTTTTTCTGGGCGAGATTTTTATTGACATCCCGTTGCCCGTCGACGCGCCCGTGCCAAACCATTGCGGGCGCTGTACGGCGTGTCTTTCCGCATGCCCTACGGGCGCAATTGTTGCGCCTTACCAGTTGGATGCCCGCCGTTGCATTGCCTACCTCACCATTGAGCATCCCGGCGTCATCCCGGAGGTGCTCCGCCCGCTCATGGGCAACCGCATCGTAGGCTGTGACGATTGCCAGTTGGCCTGTCCGTGGAACCGCTTTGCCCCGCGAAGTACGGAAAATGATTTTGCCGTCCGTCATGGGCTGGACGGCGCTTCTCTTGTGAGCCTGTTTGCTTGGAGCGAGGCGGAATTTCTTGAACGGACGGCCGGCAGTCCCATCCGCCGCGTTGGCTATGAGCGTTGGCTCCGCAATATTGCCGTGGCACTGGGAAACGCGCCCCGTAGCCCAGAAATAATTGCCGCGCTACAAGCGCGCGCGAAGAATGAATCGGCGATAGTCCGTGAGCATGTGGCGTGGGCGTTAGGGCGCTTTGGGATTTAATGCCGATGCTTTTCAAACCGAGTTTTTTATCCAAAAACCATAAATAGTGAGATGCGGCAGAGAGCAATGTTATTTCAAAAAATAATATAGAAATTCTTTTTATATGTATTTTTAGTCTAAACGTTCGCGCTAGAGTGCCTTCGCCATTTTCAAAGAGGTGCTTACCGTGTCGAACAGTCCAAAAGTCCCAGAATCGATTTCCGAAACGCCAAACCCGACTCGCCGGAAGTTATTGGTTGCCGCCGGTTCTGCGGCACTCGCAGCGCCGCTGGCAGGTTTAGGCGGTTATGCGTGGTCGCAGACAAAAGCGCCACAGCAAAAATCAAAAATCACGTTCGCTTGGAGCCAAGTTTCCTTTTGCCTCACGCCCGTTCCCGTGGCGCTAGAAACAGGCATCTTCGAGAAAAACGGCTTGGATGTCACGCTCATTAACTACTCCGGCTCAAACGACCAATTGCTTGAATCGTTAGCCACAGGCAAAGCGGATGCCGCCATTGGGATGATTCACCGCTGGCTGAAGCCGCTGGAGTCGGGCTTTGATGTCAAAATCATCGCCGGTGCGCACGGCGGTTGCGTGAGGCTGATTGCCTACAACCCAACAGGCATCACCAAACTAGAACAATTGCGCGGCAAATCCATCGGCGTACCCGATTTAGCGCAACCCGCCAAGCATTTTTTCAGCGTTTATCTGAAGAAGCACGGCATCGACCCAGAGCGTGAAATTACATGGAAAGCCTTTCAGGCCGACCTCTTAGGGCTGGCGGCGGAAAAAGGCGAAATTGATGCCATTGGCTACAGCGACCCAACTCTTTTCCGCATTGAGCAAGACAGCAAAGCCGGTTATACGCAATTGGCCACCAACACTGACCCGCCTTATGACGACAAAATGTGCTGCGTAATCGGAGTAGGCGGGCATCTCATCAAAAAAAATTGCCCCGCTGCGGCGGCACTAGCCCGTTCGCTTTTGGAAGCCTATGACTGGTCAAATACGCACAGGGATGAAAGCGCGAAAATTTTCCAAAAATACGCCGCCAAATTGTCGGTGGAGGACATCAAGCATCTCTACAAACAACTCTCATTGCACGTCCATCCAATGGAAACAAAACTACGCGACCAAATCGCGTTCTTTGCAAGAGATTTCAAAGAATTAGGCGTGTTAAAAGCTACTACCGACCCGGAAAAACTCGCCAACCATGTCTATTACAACGTACTGCCAGAGGTTTGTTCGTCGCCGCGAGCCTAAATAAAGAAACGAACCGCGAATGAACGCGAAGGAACGCTAATTTTTTGGAAGTATTTGCGTTCCTTCGCGTTTATTGCGGTTTTGAGGTTAAACAAGTTTCAGTAAAAACTTTAACGTTTAATTTTAATCCCAATCATTCCGCCGATTAAAACAAATAATGCTACTAGATAAGAAGGAAGAAAATACATTATCCCTTGCTCCGCATAGATATAACGCCCCACCTCGTCAATAAAGCCATAGTATAAAGGCTCAATAGTCATATAAATAAAAAGAACAGCCAATAACGCGATACCTGCCCGTTTATGGAAATAGGTTACGCTAAAACAAAGCACAGCCGCCATAACGCCAATAACTAACCCTGTAACCCATACGTCTGTTATTGGCGGGATTTTGTCACTGACTTCGGCAATGGCTTGACAGGGAATCAATATTACCGTCGCGGACGAGAGAATGGCCAATAGTTTACGCATACCATTTCTTTGTGAATGAAAAAACCGCAACGTCCATATAAATAAAAGCTGAATAGCCGATAATCTACACTGCGGCACTTTCGGAATAAAAAATTCGTCTTGATATTGGTTGCCCATTCAGCAGTTCTCCATAACGAAGCAGGCATAGTACGCTCATCTGCACAGCGTCTCATACCGTCGGCGTCGGGCTTGGTACGCCGTGCCCATCGCGTCTTTTATTTTTAGCTACGTAAGCGGTGAACCCGGCGCGGGTTTTATCCTCTCCCCTTGTGGGAGAGGGTGGCGCGAAGCGCCGGGAGAGGGGCGGGCGAGCATTGCTCGCCCCAACGCCTGTACAGCGTGGCCGTTTAGGGCGGACCAACGCTCGCCCCCCTCTCCCCTAGCCCCTCTCCCACGAGGGGAGAGGGGTACACAGCGCACATGCCGCGCCGATTTTGTAGATACCGTCCCCACCGTCAAGCCATCCCAGAATGCCCGTCATTGCGAGCGGAGCGAAGCAATCCAGAATTCCCAGCACAAATATGGACATTCTTTTATATATGTAGTACATTTAAGCCTTCACGCTAGAGTGCTTCGCCATTGTTAGCCTGCCGTAGCTTGTTTTGGGCGGGCGGTTGGGAGCGGAGTATGTCGAGGAATATTTGATTACCTCATTATCGGCGCGGGGAGCACGGGGTGTGTGCTGGCGAACCTGCTTTCTGCGGACGGGCGCTGGCGTTTGCTTGGCAAAATGCGTGGACGGCGTCCGTATTGAGGCGGTGGCGGCAGATTTCTACGCAGTCTGCAAGCAGGACGGGGATTTGCTCGTCCCATTGCGCTTCGAGTTCTGGTGCTTGGTCGATGTCGATTTCTTTGATGCGCCAGCCGTATTGCTGGGCGATGGGGGTT
>JAIRPB010000152.1 GCA_031257305.1 Azoarcus sp. | reverse complement strand
CGCCGATGATAGTGGGCCCGCGCCCGCGAAAGTAGGTCACCGCCAGGCACCCCACCCGCCGCGCCGCGCCGCGCCCCCGCAGGGGGCGGCGCGGCGCCGCTTTTTTCAGGGGCGGTTTTGAGAAAAGGAAGTGATTGGCGTTTGTTGCGGCGAAACTGGCCTGCTTCTAGACAGTCCCGCCTGTTTCTTTTGTTTTGTCCCGTACCCAGTGGTCTAGCGTGGCGTCTAACGCTCTGATGTCAATGGGCTTGGATAGGAATGCTTGGAAACCTTTTGAGAGGAACATGTTTTCGTTGCCCACAATGGCGTTGGCTGTCAGCGCGATGATGGGGATGTTTTTGGCGTAATCGGTGCCGATTTCTTCTCGGATGATGCGTGTGGCTTCGATGCCGTCTATTTCGGGCATCATGTGGTCCATAAAAATAGCGTCGTAGTGTATTTTTTCTTCTCGGATTCTGGCGATAGCTTCTATGCCGGAATCGACGCAGTCTACTTTCATGCCGTAGTGCCTTAAAAGCCCTCTAGCGACATCTAAATTGATGGGTACGTCGTCTACAACCAGCACTCTGGCGTAAGGCAGGGGAATCCTTACGAATTTCCGGCGATTTCTTTTTTCGTCGAAGTATTTGAAATTCCGCAAATTTTCGGCGACATCTGGCCCAATGGGAACGTCGTTCACAAAGCCCTGACGGATTCGTAGGGTAAAGGTGCTGCCTACGCCGTACTCGCTTTCTACGGTGATGTCACCGTCCATCATTTTTGCTATTTTTTTGGCAATCGAAAGCCCTAGGCCGCTTCCTTCAATTTTGCGGTTGGCCCGGGTATCAACTTGGTTGTAATCAGAAAACAGTTTTTGGATGTCATCTGGGCGTATGCCGATGCCGGTATCTTTGATGACGGAGGTTAGCCATACGCTGTCTCCGTCCCGTTCGCAGGCGATGTACCAGTCTACCCGCCCCCGCGTGGTGTACTTGATGGCGTTGCTTAATAAATTGTTGAGCATTTGTTTGAGCCGGAGGTCGTCGCCCTGTAGGACGTTGGGGAGTGTTTCGTCAACGTGTAAATGGAGGCTGACGGGTTTGGAGCCGATGCGCACGCTATTGAGGTTTATGGTGTCGTTGATGAGGCTGGCTATATCGTATTCAGACGGGATGATTTCAAACTTTCCAGACTCGATTTTGGACAGATCCAGAATGTCGTTAACAAGCCCTAGAAGGGTTATCCCCGAACTGTATATTTTGCTGAGGTTGTCTTTGTTTTCGCCGGTTAGCCCGCCAGTATCAAGGGAGAGTTCGCTAAGGCCGATGATTGCATTGAGAGGTGTGCGTATTTCGTGGCTGATGTTGGCTAGGAAACGGCTTTTTGCCTCGTTGTGAGCTTCTGCCTCTTTGCGGGCGCGAGTCATTTCTTCTTCCATCATGTTCCGTTCAAGGGCATTGCCCAGCATGGTCATGCCGGATACTAATAGCCCTACTTCTTGGGGGCTGGCCAATCGTTCTTCCTCGCAGTTGTCAAAACTGGTGAAGCCCCAAAAAGTGTTTTTTAGAAAGATGGGGGCTGATAACAAAGCAAGAACTCCGTTGTGCTCAAGTAATTTTCGTTCCCGTTCGGGGAAATCCCGCGTCAAGCTGAACAGGTTTTCGCCGACAGAAAGTTTCGCGTACCAATTTGGAGTCTGTGCCTTAAACAAAAAGCTGACTTCATCTGTCGGACGCTCTTTAGGGGCGTCTTTTGTCCACTCATATTTCAAGACGGCCCGGATGTCATCTTCCTCCTGCCTGTTTTGGAATATCCGTACCCGGCCAACATTGGCGCTTTGAGCCATTAAGCCCATACATGTGTATATGTCGTCTTCAAAACGGTTGGAATCAATACGCAGCAGAATTTCGGCAATTTTGTTGGTGGTATGCAGTAGGTTTTTTTGATATTCCAGCTCGCCCACCACTTTTTTGATGGCGCTATAGGGTTTTTCCAGATGTGCCGATACTGGGACTGCCAGCACGATACTGAGGGCAATGCAGGTGAATGCCACGATAAGTAAACCCTTGCTGGTGTCCTGCAAGGGACTTTCTTTTTGTGGTCCGACAACGCCCAAAGCCCAGCCTCCTTGGGAACTGCTGATGGGCTTGTAGGCGCAGAACCGTTTTGAGCCGTCAATGGAATACATGCCAATGCCTTCTTTGCCCTGTGTCATCGTGCTGATTACTGTGGCGACATCTTGGTATTGGCTGTCAGTTTTTGCCAGATTGATGAAATTTCGGCGTTCTTTCACCCAGTCTTGCCGGGGATTGGCCAGTACGTAACCCTCTTTATCGATGATAAAGATATGCCCCGAGTCCCAAATGACGATGTCCTTCAAGATATTGGAAAAATACATGCCGTCTATGGTGGCAACCAGTACCCGGTTTCCGTACATGGGAACGCAGATGTGCAGGACCAATTTCCCGCTGGCGGGGTCAATTCGGGTTGTGGAAATGATGTCCTCACCGGCTAAGGCGCGCTGTATGTTGTTGCTGTTAATGTAGTCGGGGTGTACCGGCAGGCTCCCGGAGAAATCGACTATCCGGTTTGGGGCGCCGTCTTTTCCACCTTCAATGACGGTCAGCGCCCAAATATCAGAACGTGCGTTGGCTTGTTCCTGTAGGACTTTATGAAAATTCCCGTTGTGTGCCTCTGCCTCCACGAGTGTGCTCGCACTCAGGGCTACTTCGGCCTTGAGCAAATCCATTCCAAAACTGATGAGCCTATCGGCGGTGTCGGTGAGGGCGGACAAATCCCGTTCCATGGATTGGCGCATTTGGTCTCTTGTAAAAGCCCCGCCTATCCCAAGTCCTGCCGCGATAATGAGAGTGGCTATTCCGATAACAGACAGCAGGATTTGCGCACGAATCGACATTCTTTGTCTCTGAAGTAGGGGTTTTGGAAAAAAACCTAGCTACAAAGGATACTTATGCGGCAACTTTAGATGGTGAAATGGTATCAGGCATTGATATGCGGCATTGGTGGCATAATGCCTATTGTCATTCCATAAAATCATGCTTAATGATGGCGGATTGCCGGGCAACGCCAACAAAATCCACGCTAAAAGCAAGTTTTACGGTGTTCTGTGCCTTTTCTTTTGTACCGCTAGACGCCCAAAAAGATTATTCCCACTCGATGGTTGCGGGGGGTTTGCTGGATACGTCGTAGGTAACGCGGTTGATGCCGCGTACTTCGTTGATGATGCGGTTTGAGACTCGTTTAAGCAGGGCATAAGGCAGTTCTGCCCAGTCTGCGGTCATGAAATCGCTGGTCTGTACGGCGCGCAGCGCCACTACATAGTCATAGGTACGCCCGTCTCCCATTACGCCTACGCTTTTGACGGGCAGGAATACGGTAAATGCTTGGCTGGTTAGCTCGTACCAGCTTTTTCCGCTGTGCGGCTCAATAGTGGAACGCAGCTCATCAATAAAAATGGCATCTGCGGCGCGGAGCAATTCAGCGTATTCCATTTTGACTTCACCGAGTATCCGCACCCCTAGGCCGGGGCCGGGAAAGGGGTGGCGGTCGACCATCTCGTGCGGCAGGCCGAGTTCGCGCCCAAGTTCGCGTACCTCATCCTTGAAAAGTTCCCGCAAAGGTTCAAGGAGCTTGAGACCCAGCGTTTCAGGCAGGCCGCCCACATTGTGGTGGCTTTTAATGGTAGCGGCCTTGCGAGTTTTTGTGCCGCCGGACTCGACGACGTCGGGGTAGATTGTGCCTTGGGCAAGCCAGCGGGCGTTGGCGAGTTTTTTGGCTTCGGCTTGGAATACTTCGATAAATTCATGGCCGATAATTTTGCGTTTTTTCTCTGGGTCGGTCACGCCAATGAGTTTCGACATGAACTGTGCCGAGGCATCCACATGCACGACTTTGGCGGACAGCCGGCCGGCGAACATGTCCATGACCATCTGGGCTTCGTTCTGGCGCAATAGGCCGTGGTCGACGAATACGCAGGTGAGCTGGTCTCCGATTGCGCGATGGATGAGCGCCGCCGCAACGGAAGAATCGACGCCGCCAGAAAGACCGAGGATAACTTCTTCGTTCCCCGTCTGTTTGCGGATGCGTTCAACGGCCTCGGCGATGTAGTTGCCCATAATCCAGTCGCCCGCGCAGCCGCAGATGTCGCGCACGAAACGGGTGAGCATGGCCGTGCCTTGGACGGTGTGCGTGACTTCGGGATGGAACTGGACGCCCACGTAGCGCCGCGCCGCGTCATACATGCCGGCAATGGGGCAGGAGACGGTGGATGCCATCAGGACGAAGCCCGGAGGAAGTTTGGTGACTTTGTCGCCGTGGCTCATCCAGACTTTGTACATGCCGTGGCCGTCGGCATTGGTGAAATCCGCCGTTTCACCAAAAAGCGGGCCGTGGCTGTGGGCGCGGACTTCGGCGTAACCAAACTCGCGGGTGTCGCTCCAGCTGACTTCGCCCCCAAGCTGTACGGCCATCGTCTGCATGCCGTAGCAGATGCCGAGCACCGGGACGCCTAAATCCCATACGGCTTGCGGGGCACGTAACTGGCGGTCCTCATAAGTGCTGGCGTGGCTGCCGGAGAGGATGATGCCTTGCGGGGCAAACTCTCGGATGAATTCGTCATTTACGTCATTGGGATGAATTTCGCAATAGACGCGGGCTTCTCGCACACGGCGGGCAATGAGTTGCGTAACCTGTGAGCCAAAATCAAGGATAAGGATTTTTTGGTGAGCCATGAGCGTAGCCGTTAAGTCGGATGAAAAAGGAAAGGGCGGCTTGTGCCGCCCGTCAGAAGCAACCGTGCGTTTCTAGCTGACCTGATAGTTTGGCGCTTCCTTGGTAATCTGAACGTCATGGACGTGAGATTCGCGCATCCCCGCCGCGCTGATTTGGACGAACTGCGCCCGTGTGTGCATGGCCGTGATGTTGGGGCAGCCAAGATAGCCCATTGAAGCGCGTAGCCCGCCCATGAGCTGGTGGATAACTGCCGATACCGAACCTTTGTAGGGGACACGGCCTTCGATGCCCTCGGGGACGAGTTTGTCGATGTTTGAGGAACTGTCTTGAAAATAGCGGTCCGCCGCGCCTTTTTCCATCGCGCCCAGCGAACCCATGCCGCGGTATGCCTTGTACGAGCGCCCTTGAAAGAGCACTGTTTCACCCGGCGCTTCTTCCGTTCCCGCAAAAAGCCCGCCCAACATCACGCAATTAGCACCTGCGGCGATGGCTTTGGCAATGTCGCCAGAAAAACGGATACCGCCGTCCGCGATGAGCGGGATGTTTGTGCCCGCCAGTGCGCTGGCGACGAAATCGATTGCGGTGATTTGCGGTACGCCCACGCCGGCCACGATGCGGGTGGTGCAGATAGAACCCGGCCCGATGCCGACTTTTACGCCGTCTGCGCCTACATCGTGAAGGGCACGGGCCGCGTCGCCCGTAGCGATGTTGCCGCCGATGACATCAATATTAGGGAAATGTTTTTTAACCCAAGCTACGCGGTCAAGTACGCCTTGTGCATGGCCGTGGGCCGTGTCGACAATAATTAAATCAACCCCGGCTTCTGCGAGGCGCTCGGCGCGTTCTTCCGTCCCTGCGCCCACGCCCAGTGCCGCGCCCACCCGCAGACGCCCTTGGTTATCTTTTGACGCGCACGGGTATTCGGTGGCTTTCATCATATCCTTGACCGTGATAAGGCCGGAAAGCTCGCCCGTGCTGTTGAGCACAAGAACCCGCTCAAGGCGGTGCTTGCGCAGGAGTTCGCGGGCTTCATCCAAGCTGGCGCCTTCGCGTACTGTCACCAAGCGTTCTTGCGGTGTCATGATGTTGCGCACGGGCTGGTCAAGGCGCGTCTCGAAACGGGTGTCGCGGTTAGTGACGATGCCGACGACCTTTCCGCCTTCAACGACCGGTACGCCGGAGAAACGGTGGCGTTGCTGGAGCGCGATAACGTCACCTACGGTCATGGTGGGCGGAATCGTCACCGGGTCTTTGAGTACGCCGGATTCGTACCGTTTGACCTTATGCACCTCGGCGGCTTGTTCGGCCGGGGAAAGGTTTTTGTGCACGATGCCGATACCGCCTTCTTGCGCAAGCGCGATGGCAAGCCGCGATTCGGTCACGGTATCCATTGCGGCGGAAACCAAGGGGATATTGAGGCGGATGTTACGGCTAACCTGTGTACCCAGTTCGACATCACGCGGCAGCACGGCCGAATGGGCGGGGACGAGAAGGACATCGTCGAATGTCAGCGCCTTCTGAATCACACGCATGACTTATTTCCTTTCGGCAAAACGCGCATTATACAAAGCTCTGACTATCGTGTAAGCAGTGTCAGGGAGAATGGAAGTGAAACGCTTTGCCTGTTCCGCAGCACTTGTTTTTGGCTTAGTTGCCGCACTGTCCGCATATGGGGAGATTTACAAATGGAAAGATAAGGATGGCAAAGTCCATTTTTCGGACATGCCGCCTACGGGCCAGTCTGTCGTCCCAATGCAGAAGCCCAAGAAAAAGCCACAACCGAATCAGTATGAGGCTGAGCCGGAAGATGCCGAAGCCGTTGAGGAAGGCTTGCCCGCTGATACAAAGAAAGCGGCGGAACCCGCGCCTGTGCCGAAAACTCAGGCTGAACGTGATGAAGAATTCCGCAAACGTCGCGCTGCCGCTGCTGAAGCGAAAGAAAAAGCGGACAAAGAAGCGGCTGACGCGGCCAGACGCAAAGAAGAGTGCCGCCGTGCCCGTGCCCAATATGCGGTGTTATCCAGCGGCCAGCGCGTGGCAAGACCTTCCGAAGAAGGCGGGCGTGTATTTTTAGACGATAAGAGCCGCGCTGCCGAAATAGAACGCGCCCAAGAACTGGTCTCGAAACTTTGCGATGGAAAATAGCGGATACCAATTAGGCAGGATACTTATTTTTATAAAATGAAATAAGTTCTCTGACATATCCATAATGAAAATTAACCGTTTTGAGTGGGTGGATTGAATAGGCTTTAATTGCTTTTTAACAATTTATGGATTGAAACGATAGTCGCCATTTTGTAGAACGTTGACCGTAACGGGTTTGCCGCTAGAAATAAATTTGTCATAGCCAGTTTTGATATTTTCCCAGAAATGGGGCAATTCAGGATTGTTGCGGTAGAGAGCTTTATATTTCCCCATATTTTCCGATGTCATTTTGAAAGGAAATATATAGACAGGGATGTTTTTTTGTCCGCTGTTGCGGGCATAGATTGCGTAAAGATAGATTTCTTCGATGACGGCATCGGTCATAGGAAGGCAGCCCACCGTGACACAAGAACCATGAATAAAAATATCGCCGCCAAGGTCTGCGGCTTGTTTTTTGAGCTTGTCAGCCGCATTGGGATAATCAATGCCGAGCGAAAGATGAAAATTGCTCGCCGGGTTGAAGCGGTCGATTCGGTAGAACCCTTCGGGAACTTGTTTGTCGCCTTGCCGCCGTTTGGGACCGAGTTTTCCAGAGGATGCGCAAATAGGCCAAGAGGCTAGTTTTTTGTAGGTAGCGTCTTCCGGTTTTTTTGCGTAAACATCAAGGATGGCTTCTGCCTTGTAAGCGACAAAAAGAATATTCAGCGCACTGCTTTTCAGCCCGATCGTATCGAGTTTACGGCGGGTTTCCTCCCCCTTGTTTCGCAGTGCGTTCCTGACCCGTGCATATTGCTGTTGCTGCGTCATAAAATCCGCGCTGGATGTGGGCTGTGCTTGTGCCGGGGCGGATAACGGCAACATGATTGCCGTTATCATTAACTTAATGAAAAACATAAAAAAGTTCATACGCGAGATGCTTTGTTTCATTGTGAGTATTTTTCATACTTTTGCGGTTTTTTGCGAATTACGTGCGAGTGTATGAAAAACCCAAAAATTTTTGTGCGCTGTCACGGTAGTTTTCCACATTTTCTTATCAAATGTTAGAATATCGCCATTAACTGAGTAAATTTTCATGGCCATTCCGTGTATCGGCGGTTCTGTGAAAAGGCAATATGAATCATATATGTTACAGTGTTTTCCAGAATCTGGATATTTGTACCGCTTAACGGCAGGAAGTATTGTGGATAACCACATGTTATTGTGGATAACCGCATGTCGTTAATTATTCTCGTTGTATAGTGCGTAAGGATTGTTTATACTTTGAATCAGTCGGATGTCCTTTTGGCTCCGATAGGTTCTGATTCAGCAAAGAGGATGTTTTCCTCGCAACCTTGAAAGGACGAAGGCATGAAACCAGCAGAACAAACCATTGATGTACGTGAGATCCGCCGTAAACTTGGTCTTAACCAGTCTCAATTCTGGTCAAAGATCGGCGTTACCCAAAGTGGTGGTTCCCGTTATGAAAGCGGACGTAATATTCCCCGCCCAGTCCAAGCCCTCCTGCGCTTGGTGCATATCGAGCAAATCGACATCACCAAAGTCAAAAAGGAAGACTTTGACCTTGCGGAATATCTACGGACTAGCAAACCCGATGTGTACAGAGAACTGAAGAAGGAAGCGCGTTCTTCAACAAAGAAGAAAAAAGTGGCCTGAAATCAGGTTAGTCAGATGGTCGGCACGGCATTACCGGCCATCTGATTGTGTTTTTCTTCATTCGGGAATACTGCTAGGGGTTGGCGTACACTGCGACCCCTTTTTTTTCTGCCCGCGCAACGATTTTTTCAAATTCTTCTGTTGTGAGCGGGCTGATTCTTGACGCGGCGCTCTGGCAAGATGGCCGCGCAAGCCCGTAAAGCAACACGCCCCGCACGGCAGTGCCCGCGTTGGCCAGTACATTGAGCCAAGCATCAATTTCCCCGTCATCTGGCGGCAAACCATCCCAGCGGAAAACGCAGGTTTGTACCCACGTTGGGCATAACGCGGCGCAGGCGGCAAGCTGGCGCGCAACCATAGCGGGAGAGCGTTTTACGCCGTTAATCCGCAGGGCGGTTTCTGCCCTGCCGGCATCAACTTTGAACCATGCCTCGCCGTTTGCTTGCCCTAACCGGCGGATGCCCTCACGTACCCGCGCCTGCCCAAGCAGGCTGCCGTTTGTAATCAACCGTAACGCGACTTTTTCGCCAAGTTTGAACTCGGCATGCAGACGGATGGCGAGCGACACGGCATCCGCGAATTCCGCCGCGCTTGTTGGCTCGCCGTTGCCTGAAAACGCAATGTCCTTCAAAACCTGTGCCCCATCAGGCGCGTTCTGAAGCAGCCAGCCGCCTTGGCATAGCGCCGTCAGAAAAGTACGCAATTCAGATTCAAGCTGTGTCAGGTTGATTTTTGGCGCTTTGCCCCGGATGAGACCGGGAACTTGGCAATAAACGCATTGCCAGTTACAGGCATTGTTCGGGTTGAGGTTGATGCCAACAGATACCCCGCCTGCTCGCCGGGAGAGCACCGGATACACATAGGTGAAACCGTCCAACATGCGGTTATGGTCGGAGATGGTTAGCATGGTTTTTGGGAGGTTAGGGATTAAGCGTCGGTTTGGGACGTTTGGCCCAGCCAAGCGTTTTGCAACGCATTGTGGTGGTTTTCTAGGCTGAGTTTGGCCGCGTTAAGCGGGGCGGGCGCGAGTTCAAGCTCAAAACGCATCAACTCGTCCCGCCGGAAAGCATAAATTTCAACTCGTTTACCAACGCGCAACCGTTCTAGCATTCTGGGCAGACGGCTGGCATCCGCCCGCAAGCCGTTGACGGCAATGAGCACATCCCCTGCGGATAAGCCTGCTAACTGTGCTGGGCTTCCGTCATAGACTGTGGCAATGGCTGCGGCTCTGCCTTTTTTTAATTCAATGCCGAGTGAGGGCGATGCGCTGGCGGCTTTTACCCGGAGGCGCACGCCAAAGGGTTTGAACAGTTCCTCAAGCGGCAGGTCATCTGTGCCTTCCACGACATTCAACAGCCAGTGCGCGAGCGCGTTGCCGCCCATTTCGCCAACCACGCTGTAGATGCCTTCTTCTGGGACTCCCACGCCCGTCAGCCCGTAACGCCGCCATAATGTGCGCATGACATCATCAAGGCTACGGGAGCCGCCGCTTTCAAAGCGTATCCGCAAGTCCAACGCCAGCGTAATCAATGCGCCCTTCGCGTAATAACTGACGATGGCATTGGGCGAGTTTTCATCTTGGCGGTAAAAATGGGTCCAAGCGTCAAACGAGGACTGCGCGACGCTTTGCCGCTTTCGCCCGGGCGTTTTCAAGACAGCAGAGATTGTTTTTTCCAGCAGGGCAAGATAGTCGCTTACGCTAATAGTTTTTGAGCGTATTAAAGCTATATCGTCATAGTACGAAGTAATTCCCTCAAACGCCCATAACAACCGGGTATGGTTTTCGTGCGCGAGGTTATACGGTTCAAATGCGGCAGGCTTAATCCGCTTCACGTTCCAGAGGTGGAAATATTCGTGGCTACACAAGCCAAGGAATGTTTTGTAACCCTCGGAGATTTTTTTCATGCCGGCAAAAGGCAACGTATCCCGGCGGGCAATCAGCGCGCACGAAGCGCGGTGTTCAAGGCCGCCATATCCCTCATCCACGGCCTGAACAAGAAACAGGTAACGCGCCATCGGCGGCAGCCCGCCGAACAAATCAGCCTGCCATTGGCAGATACGGGCTAAATCCGTTTTGAGCCTTCCAAAATTGCAGTCTTGGCGGCCGCTCAAAACAATGCTGTGCGGTATGCCGCCGGCCTCGAAATGGGCCAGCGCAAACGTGCCCATTTCTACCGGATGGTCAATCAACTCAAAATAATCCGCCGCACGGTACAGCCCAAAGCCCCAAAGCGGGGCGGCGTCAGGTTCGCCCTCCGCACGGGGGAGCGTGGTGGCGACCTGCCAATGACGCCCGCACTCTGGGGGCTGGATGTCGACTTGGCAGGGCACATCCAACTGCCCTTCTACGGCGAGGAAAACGCTGGTCCCGTTAAAGAAACCGTGCGTTGTGTCGAGATGCGCGGCGCGTACCGATAAATCCCAAGCATAGACTTCGTAAATAAGCGTTAGCGCCTCGCCCTTTGGCACGGCGGCGGCTTGCCAAGTGTGTTTGTCCCGTTTTTGGATAGCAACGTCCCGCCCTTGCGTTTCAGCCCGCAAGCTCACGATATGCCGCGCAAACTCTCGAATCATGTAACTGCCCGGAATCCATGTCGGCAGAAAAAACCGCTGCCCGTCAGGATGGGGTTCCGCCACCGTACAGCGCACCTCAAACAGATGCGCTTCGGGACGTGCGGGGCGGAGGGTGTAGCGGATGGGGAGCATGTAGGTTTTACAACTCCTCCAACCGCAGCCGCGTCACTTTCCCCAGTACCGAATCCAACGACTCAATCCGCGCAATGGCCGCGTCGGCGTTTTTTTCAATGGTTTGGTGAGTAAGCAGAATGATGTCGGTTTGCGATTCGCCCTCATCCGCTTCGTGCTGCACCATCGCATCAATAGAAATCTGGCTATCCGCGAGGATGCGGGTAATGTCGGCAAGTACGCCGGGTTGGTCCAGCACCCGCATACGCAAATAATAAGAGGTAAGCGTCTCCCCAATGGGCAGCACGGGAACGTCCCGCATCTGGTCTGGCTGAAAAGCGAGGTGCGGCACACGGTGTTCAGGGTCGGCAGTGTGAAGGCGCGTGATGTCGACCAAATCCGCGATAACCGCGCTGGCGGTGGGTTCCGCCCCCGCGCCCTTGCCGTAATAGAGCGTGGCGCCCACCGCGTCGCCCTGTACCAGTACCGCGTTCATGGCGCCTTCAACGTTGGCAATCAGCCGGCTGGCGGGCACGAGCGCCGGATGGACGCGCAACTCAATACCTTCCTGCCGTTTACGGGCAATCCCCAGCAATTTAATGCGGTAGCCAAGCTGTTCAGCATACGCAATATCAACGGATTCGAGTTTTGAAATGCCTTCGATATGCGCCTTGTCAAACTGCATCGGAATGCCAAACGCGATGGCGCTCATGATGGTGGCTTTGTGCGCGGCATCGACCCCTTCAATATCAAATGTGGGATCCGCTTCGGCATAACCCAAGCGTTGCGCTTCTTTGAGCACTTCGCCAAAGGCCAAGCCTTTGCTGCGCATTTCCGACAAAATGAAATTAGTCGTGCCGTTGATAATGCCGGCCACCCATTCAATACGGTTGGCGGAAAGCCCTTCGCGCAGTGCTTTGATAATGGGAATACCGCCCGCGACGGCCGCTTCAAACGCCACCATAACGTCACGGCGGCGGGCGGCGGCAAAAATTTCATTGCCATGCACGGCGAGGAGCGCCTTATTTGCGGTGACAACGTGTTTGCCGTTTTCGATAGCCGACAGCACCAAGTCTTTTGCCACTGCCGTGCCGCCGATGAGTTCAACCACGATGTCGATGTCCGAGTCGCGTGTCACCGAGAATGCGTCATCAGTAACTTTCACCGTCCCGCCAGCGTGACGCCGCGCACGTTCGATGTCTTTATCCGCCACCGCCGTGATGCGTATCTCACGCCCCGCCCGCCGGGTGATTTCGTCCGCATTGCGTTTGAGCACGGCAAACACGCCGCCCCCGACCGTGCCGATGCCTAAAAGACCAACGTTAATGGGTTTCATACGAGTTTTTTCCTGAAACAAAATGAAGGGATGGTAAAACCTTCCCGAAAATAAAAGCGATGCGCGCCGCTACGCTGTACGCCGGAATCCAGCGCCAGCACCGTACAGGATAAAGCCTTGGCTTGGTTTTCCAGCCAATCCAGCAAAGCATGGCCTACGCCCCGCGAACGAAACGCGGCGTCTGTGACCAAATCATCAATATAGAGACGCCGCTGTTCGTAGGTGTTGTAGATGATGCGCCAAAGCGCCACGCCTCTAACTGCCTCACCCTCAACCGCAAGGCTAAGGGACGCGCCGCCTTGGAGGACTTCTTCCAGCACGGCGCGGTAAGCGTCAGTACCGGGCGGAAGCTGGTCGCGCAACTGGCGATGCACCGGCTCTGCCTTGGGTAGCCACTGTGCGGCGTCTCCCGCCATGTTGTTGAAAGTGATAATGGACAGGGTCATTAGGTTCCGTGCCGTTTGATTTTGTTTTCAATTTCAGCATGAAATGCTGGCGAAGCGTTACAAAGTGTTAGGGACAAAGGGGTAGATTCCAGCGCCATTGCATGAAAATCCTGATTACGTTTGATAATGTCCGAAAAAATAGCGGCCACCACAGGAACGGAAACTGAATTGCCTAATTGGTGATAAGCCCATTCGTCATCATGATGCAAAACGAAAGAATCAGGAAAGCCTTGTAAGCGAGCGCATTCCCTTGGCGTTATGCGGCGAGGAATATTGTTTTTATCAACAACACCCAAACGGTTAGCATCCGTGCTCACCAAAGTGATTGCGATGCTGTTTAGGTCAAGAAATTTGAATACTTCAAAAGACATATTTCCAGCAACGGGATTATATTTTCCGTTATCTTCGCTTAGATAACCTTTTTTAAGCAGGGATGAAATAAGCCCATTCAGATTATCTTTTTCCCAAAAAGTGGCAATTTGTTCACGTGTTAGTTTTTTCCCGTCTTGATGAGTACCAAAATGTTTTTTTCGCCGATTTGCAATCAGCGCATTCATAAATGCCTGTTCATCTTCTGAACAGTCCCCTTTTGTCCCGAGTTCCCAAGAATGGATAGAATTTCCGCCCCGATGGTCAATTAGCCGTACTCCATTGAGCGCCGAAAGCGGTTTTTCGTTGAGCACTTTTTTGATTTGTCCCACAAACTTTTCTGAACAGTAATATTTTTTACTCACATTTGTTTCTAGAATGTCACCAACAACAGGTTTTCTTTTTTGACAGGTAAAAAAATCTTCTTGTTTGCACAATCCCTTAAATTTATGAGAATCTGCATAACCTACATCAGACTGGATAGAAACCATCGGCTTTTCGTTTAATTTGCAAACAAGATAAAGCCTTACCCGGTTTTGCGGGACGCCAAAGAGGGCGCTGTTGAGCAAAAGCGGTTCAATTTCATAGCCTAGGGCATTCAAACGTTCAATCACTGTTTTGAAAGTTCTGCCTTTATCATGAGTTGTGAAACCTCTCACATTTTCAAGTAAAACATATTTGGGTTTATGTGTGCACTTTGCAAGCAACCGCTCAATTTCAAAAAATAATGTCCCTCTCGTATCCGCAAACCCTTTTTGTTTTCCGGCATAAGAAAAGGCTTGGCAAGGAAAACCCGCCAGCATGATGTCATGTGGGGGGAGTTCTTCTACAGTACGAATATCGTCATGCGGTGTTTCATTAAAATTAAGCGCATACGTTTCTTGTGCCCTAGGGTGTATTTCGCACGAAAACACGCATTCCGTATTGAAGCCATGCTGGTGCAAAGCCGTTTCAAAGCCAAGCCGTATTCCGCCAATACCCGCGAATATATCGACGAATTTTATTTTTTTGGAAGAAATAGCGGCGACAATCTGCATTACGTTCCGTGCCGTTTACGATAAACGTCAAGAAACCGCGCAATGCGCCCGATGGCTTCTCGCAAATCTTCTTCATAAGGCAAAAAGACGAGGCGGAAATGGTCGGGGTGTGGCCAATTGAAACCCGTGCCTTGCACCAGCAGTACACGTTCGGTTTCGAGCAGTTCGGTGATGAATAACTGGTCGTCCGCGATGGGGTACATTTTGGGGTCGAGTTTCGGGAACATATAGAGCGTTGACATCGGCTTAACGCAGGATACGCCCGGTATTGTGCCGAGCAGGTCAAAGGCCAAATCCCGCTGATGGCGTAGCCTGCCGCCCTCGCAGACTAGTTCTTTGATGCTCTGGTAGCCGCCCAGCGCGGTTTGGATGGCGTATTGCCCCGGCACATTCGCGCACAGGCGCATGGAGGCCAGCATGTCCAAACCTTCGATATAGTCTTGCGCGTGGCGCTTGTCGCCGCACACCACCATCCACCCGGCGCGGTAGCCGCAAGCGCGGTAATTTTTTGATAAGCCGTTAAAAATGATGGTGAGCACATCTTCTGAAAGCGCCGCCAGCGAGGTGTGCCTTGCGCCCTCGTAGAGCACTTTGTCATAAACCTCATCAGCATAAAGAATCAGGTGGTGCTCACGCGCAATGGCGATGATTTCGCGCAGGGCTTCATCTGAATAAACCGCGCCGGTGGGGTTGTTGGGGTTGATGACCACGAGGGCGCGGGTGTTAGAGGTGATTTTGCGGCGGATGTCCGCTATATCCGGCATCCAGCCTGCGCCCTCGTCGCACAGATAATGCACGGGGCGTCCGCCCGATAGCGACACTGCCGCTGTCCAGAGCGGGTAATCCGGCGCGGGAACCAGCACCTCGTCGCCTGTGTCTAGCAGCGCGTTCATTGACATGACGATGAGTTCCGAGACGCCGTTGCCGATGTAAATATCCTCAACGTCCACGCCTTTGATGTTTTTCTGTTGCGTGTAGTGCATCACCGCTTTGCGGGCGGAAAAAATGCCTTTGGAGTCGGAATAGCCTGACGAATTGGGCAGGTTGCGAATCATGTCGCGCTGGATTTCTTCGGGTGCGTCAAACCCGAAAGGCGCCAGGTTGCCGATGTTGAGTTTGATAATGCGATGCCCTTCATCTTCCAGTTGCCGCGCGCGGGTGAGTACCGGGCCGCGGATGTCGTAGCACACATCCGCTAGTTTTGCGGACTTGAAAACCGGGGGAGCCAGCCATTCATCTTCCGGGGCGGCGGGGGCAGGTGTTGGCTGCGGCGATGTTGTTGTTAAAACCTGCTCTTCTTTTTTTGATGGCGTAGCCGCTTTCATGCCGATTCTCCAATGTCACACGCCGTCCGGGCGGAAGGCGAAAAGCGGTTATCTTAGACTGCCGCAAAAGGCGGGGCAATCAGCACGGGAGCGGCAACCGGGCAAAAACACGGTGCCCGGCAGCAATAAAAACATCTTCATGGCAATAGGTAATTAAAGTGGCATCCGCAGATGCGGTGTGAGTTTTGTCGCTTACACCAAATTTGCATCCTCGTAATCTTCCTGACTAGCGCATCGGGATTGAGTGCGAGGAGATTGAAGATGAGATTGAATCAGCCTGTCACAGAGATAGAGACACAATTGCCTGAAGGGGCGTTCATCTATTCGCGGACGGATTTGCATGGGCGGATTGTGGAGGTAAACGAAGCCTTTGCGGCAGTGAGTGCTTATCCCCGTGAAGAAATGGTTGGGCAGTCGCATAACTTGGTACGCCATCCAGATATGCCGCCGGAGGCGTTTGAAGATATGTGGCGCGACCTGCAAGCAGGGTTGCCGTGGCGGGGTTTGGTTAAAAACCGGCGTAAAGACGGCGGCTTTTATTGGGTTATCGCCAATGCGTCACCGGTGCGGGAAAACGGGCAGGTGATTGGCTACCAGTCGGTGCGCGGGCGTCCTAGCCGTGCGGAAATCGCAGCGGCGGATGCCGCCTACAAACATATCCGGCAAGGCGGCACTTCGATACGCATCATCCACGGGCAAGCCGTGCCCGCGCCCGGTTTGAAAGTCTCAATTCTTTCTTGGATGGCGTGTGAAAAGCGGCAAACGGCGATGGTCGGGATGGCGATGCTGGTCATGGGGCTTATGCTGATTGCGCATGCTTTTGCGCCAGAGCTCCTTTCTCCCGCTGTGCTGCACATCATGGGCGCGTTAGGCGTGGTAGAGGCCATTCTGTTCTTGTTCTTCTTCCGCCCGCAGATGAAGAAAGACTTGGATGGCGTTAATGGTTATCTCAGCCATATCCTTGGTAGCGGGGACATCAGTACGCGGTTGCTGTTGAATAACCGCAGTAATTCCCTTGGCAATATTTCCCGCCAGTCCGACCAGATGGCGGCGTGGCTCCAGTCAACGCTGCAAGGGATTAATGATGTTTCTCTGGCGGTGAAGAACGCGGCCGGCGATGTTGCGCAAAGCGTTGTGACGCTTAAAAAATCGGCGCAATCGCAAAGCGAGGCCACGGCGGCGGCGGCGGCGGGCATTGAGCAAATTACTGTCTCAATTGGCGAGGTGGCCAGCAGCGCGGACCGGACGCGGGAAGCCGCCGATGCTGCCGCGCAAGTCTCTGAAAACGGCTCACAGCTTGCCGACCAAGCGTGCGCGACTATCTTGCAGCTTGCCGAAACAGTGAAACACTCCGCGGCCCAAGTTGAGCGGTTGGGGGAACAGTCCAAGGAAATTTCGCGGATTACCGGGACCATCAAGGAAATTGCCGAGCAAACCAACCTTCTTGCTCTGAACGCGGCCATTGAAGCGGCACGGGCGGGAGAGCAGGGGCGCGGTTTTGCGGTGGTGGCGGATGAAGTCCGTAAACTCGCCGAGCGCAGCGCCAAGGCGACGGAAGAAATCAGCCTGATGATTAGCGCCGTGCAATCTGAAACAGGCAAAGCCGTTTCCGGGATGCGCACGGGGGCGGAACAGGTGGAGAACGGCGTTAAATACGTTGAAAACGCGAAAGACGCCTTACAGGAAATCAATCAGAAAATGGAGCACATGCTAGGCATGGTGAGCGACATTTCCAGTTCCGCCAACGACCAGCAGTCCGCCATGAAACAGATGGCGCAAAACGTCGAACAAGTTGCCAAGATGACGGACCAGAATTTGGCCCAAGCCTCCGATACCAGCCATACGGCCAACGAGTTGCATGCTCTGACTGGGCGGATGCAGAAGTCGGTCGGGCAATTCACCGTCTGAATTTCGGAAACCGTGGATGAGGGAAAACGCCCCCGCGAGGCGCGCGGGGAGCGTTTAATCCCTGATAATCCCGGAATGTTCGACGTTATCCTTTTTGAGCCAGAAATACCGCCCAACGCGGGCAATGTCATCCGCCTAACCGCTAATAGCGGTGTGCGTCTGCATTTTGTGGAACCGCTGGGTTTTAATCTTTCAGACCGGCAGTTGCGGCGGGCGGGGCTGGATTATCACGACCTTGCGCATGTCACCGTGCATCCCAATTGGGCCGTATGCCGTGAGCAATTTGCGGGCCGCCGGATGTTTGCCTTGAGCACACGCGGCCACACGCGTTATGACCAAATCGCTTACGCCAAAGACGATGTATTGGTTTTTGGGCCTGAAACCCGTGGGCTACCCGAAGCCGTGCTGGCAGAGTTCCCGCCCTCGCAACGGCTGTGCATCCCGATGCGCCCCGGCAACCGCAGCCTTAATTTATCCAACGCCGTGGCGCTCGTGGTGTATGAGGGGTGGCGTCAGAATGGGTTTGTGTGAATGGGCGTGGGTGAGTTCGCCTCACCTCACCTATCCCTCACATCCCATTCAAGTTTGGGGTCGCGCGCCAACAACTGCTCAACGGCGCGGTGGGCGCTGATGCCGTGGTGGAGCAGGGCGTCCACGGCCATACAGATGGGCATGTCCACGTTGAGGCGGCGGGAAAGCCGTGCGGCTTCGCGGGCGGTGGAAACGCCTTCTGCCACATGGCCTAAATCGGCGAGGATGTCCGGGAGCGTTTTTCCCTCTGCAAGCGCCAGCCCGACTTGGCGGTTGCGGGAGAGGTTGCCCGTACAGGTGAGGACGAGGTCGCCCATACCGGCCAGCCCCATCAAGGTTTCGTGACGCCCGCCTAGCGCCTTGGCCAGCCGGGCGATTTCGGCCAGCCCCCGCGTAATCAGGGCGGCGCGGGCGTTAGCGCCAAACCCCATACCATCTGCCACGCCGGCGGCGATAGCAATCACGTTTTTAAGTGCGCCGCCCACTTCGCAGCCAATGACATCATCGTTTGCGTACAGCCGGAATTTGGGCTGATGGAGCATCCGTGCCCACTCTGCGGCAAAAGCGGCGTCGTGTGAGGCCAGCGCAACGGCAGTGGGCAGGCCGCGAGCGAGTTCGGCGGCAAAACTCGGTCCCGAAAGCGCGCCGCAGGGCGCGTTTTCGCCGATTTCTTCGGCAATGATTTCGTGCGCCAGCTTGCCGCTCTCCGCCTCAATCCCTTTACACGCCCAGATAAGGGGCACGGGCGGGCGGGCGGGGGCGAGTTCCCGCAGGGTGCGGGCGGTTTCGCGCAAGCCGGCCAGCGGGGTAGCCACGATATAGAGCGCCGCGTCTTGGGCGGTATGGGCGAAGTCCGTGCTTAATTCCAGTTCGGCACGTAGGACGACACCCGGCAGAAAACATTCGTTTTTCCGCTCGCGCCGCATGGCCTCAATGTTGGCGGCTTCGCGCCCGTATAGGCAAACGTCATGGGCGGCGGAAAAAGCCTGCGCCAGCGCCGTTCCCCATGCGCCGGCCCCGAAAACAGCGATTCGTACCCGCTTCAAAGCCCCCAGACCTCCGAGGAACGCACAAAGCCGCTTTCCCCGTCAACATGGCGGACTTTTACCCACCCGCCCCGTTCGAGGGAAACGAATTCAAGCACGACATCGCGGATAGCCTCAAAAACAATTGGAGAATCCGCTTTGGCCTCGCGCCGCACGGCGGCTTGGTCAACGGTAACGAGCACGGTCCGTTGCTTGCCCACCGCGTTGCCTTCAATCCAAGACAGCGCGCCGGAAGGGTCACGCACTTTTATCCACCGGAGGTCAGGGCTTGTTACCACGATTTCCACCGGCGTACCGGGGCGGAGAATGGCAAGTTTGCGGGCATTCTGAGACGAATTCTCAAAAAGGACCGCATCCCGCGTGACGGAGCCAAAATCAAAAGCCATTGCGGATGCGCTGGACAGGAGGCCCCAGAGTGAGATGACAACAAGTGCCGCAGGGTGTCTCATGAATGCTTCCTCCTTTGAAGATGAATGGCGTCCGTTACGGGTGGGGTTTGTTATTGCATTGGCGTGTTTTGGTTTGCGGCGGCTTGCTGTTGGCGAGACTGGTAGATGGCCTCAAAGTTGACCGGGGCGAGCAGCACGGGTTGGAAACCGGCCCGGGCGATGGCATCCGAGATGGTTTCGCGGGCGTAGGGGAAAATGATATTTGGGCAACCGATACCCAGCACCAATTCCAGTTCGGTATCGGGCACGTTTTCGATACGGAAAATACCCGCTTGGGTGATTTCGACGAGGAAAAGTGTGCGCTTCTCGCTGATGGTGGCCTCTACGGTAATGGTGAGCTTGACTTCAAAAACATTATTTTCGATGGGACCCCCTTCGGTACGAAGCTGGACGCTGACTTGCGGCGCTTCGCGGTTTAGGAAGATTTGCGGGGCGTTGGGTACTTCAAGCGAGAGGTCTTTGACGTATATCTTTTCGATTGCAAAGACGGGTTGGGTGTTTTCAGCCATGTGAATGTCCTGTGAATGATGAATGAAACAAGTTGAACAACGGGGTTAGGCGTCTGGCGCGCTTAGCAAGGCGGCTAGACGCCCTTCGCTATCGAGGGCATGGAGATCGTCACAGCCGCCGACATAGTAATCTCCAATGAAAATCTGCGGGACGGTGCGCCGTCCCGTGAGCCGCATCATCTCATCGAGTTTGGCGGGGTCAATATCGACACGGATTTTTTCGATGTGGGTGACTCCGCGCATGCGCAAAAGCTGTTCTGCGCGCACACAGTACGGGCAGACCTGCGTGGCGTACATTTTGACGGGCGGCATAGCGGTTGCTTGGCTCATTTTCTCTTCCGTGTGGTGGGGTATCCGGCCTTTTCCCATTCAGCTATCCCGCCGCGCAGGTTATACAGTTTCTCGAAACCGGCTTTTTTTAGCGTTGTAATGGCTTGGGCTGAACGCGCCCCGCTGGCACAGCAGATGAGAAGCGGGCGGGAACGGAATTTATCCAGTTCGGAACTGCGCCGTTCAAGTTCTTCGAGAGAAAGATGCCGGGCATTGGGCAAATGGCCTTGGTCGTATTCGCCTTGGGCGCGCACGTCGATGATGACTGCGTCCTCACGGTTGATAAGCAAGGTGGCTTCGACGGGCGCCAACAGGCTACTGTCGCGCTTTTGCCGGATGATGTCGGCGAGCAGCCACGCGCCGGAAATAGCGGCTAGGGCAACCCATATTAGGTTTTGTTGCAGAAACTCCACGAAAAAACGCTCCGGGGGGAAGGTTGAAGGATTAGTAAAAATGACATGAAAGGCATTAGTATATAAGACTTTGCGATGCCTTTTCTTCCCTTTCCCGCTTATGTACAAAATCGTTTTGCTACGCCACGGCGAATCTGCTTGGAACAAAGAAAACCGTTTTACCGGCTGGACAGACGTTGACCTCACCGAACAAGGTATGGCGGAGGCGCGTGCTGCCGGCCGTTTGCTCAAACAAAAAGGGTTTTGTTTTGACTTGGCGTATACCTCGGTCCTCAAACGCGCTAATAAAACGCTCAACGCCGTTCTTGAAGAACTCGACTCGCTCTGGATACCCGTTGAGCACACATGGCGTCTCAATGAGCGGCATTACGGTAGCCTGCAAGGGCTAAACAAAGCCGAAACAGCGGCGCAGTACGGCGAAAACCAAGTTTTAATCTGGCGGCGCTCTTACGATATCCCGCCCGAACCGCTAAAAGACGGCGACCCGCGCCTCACGTTAGATGACCCCCGTTACGCCACGTTGCCCCGCGCCGCGTTCCCGCGCACTGAATGCTTGCGCGACACCGTGGCGCGTGTCGTCCCTTATTGGGAAGCCGTGATTGCGCCGCAAATTTTGTCTGGGAAGCGCATCCTGATTGCGGCGCACGGCAACAGTTTGCGGGCGCTCATTAAATATCTTGATGGTATTGGCGAGAAAGACATCATTGGGCTGAATATCCCCACCGCACAGCCGTTGGTCTACGAGTTAGATGCCAGCCTGCGGCCAGTCAAAAATTACTACCTCGCCGATGCGGACACCATCCGCGCCGCCCAAACTGCCGTTGCCAGACAGGGCAAGGCCGGCGGATAACTTGCATAGTCCCGTGGGCGCTTTCTCTTTCCGCCGCGTATGGGTTTATGTAGGGGTTGCGTGGATAGCCCTTGGCCTGTCGTTTCCGCTCCATGCAAAAAAAACGAAAAGGCCCTCCGCCAAGCAAAGCACGACCCTCCAGAAGCCGGGCCGTGCCAAGGTGAAGGACGAAATCCAAGCCAAACGCTCTGACCTCAACGACATCAAACGGCGCATCGGCGATTTGCGGCAAGACGTAGAAGCCAACGAGGCCAAGCAAGCCGAAGCCGTCCGTGACGTGGCCGAGGCTGAACGCGAAGTTTCAAAAGCCACACGTGCCCTGCGCCAAGCCATTGCCGACCGTGCCGAAGCAGAACGCCAGTTGGCGGAACTCGAAGCCGCACAGCGTGAAACCGAAAAACGCATCGCAACCGGCCAGTCCGAACTCGCCAACTGGCTCCGCCGCAACTATTTATATGGCACGGCCAATGGCATCTCTGCTTTCCTAGCGGCGCGGGGACCCAACCAATATGCGCGCGACGCTTGGTATCTTGGGCGCATCGGGCAAGCGCGGCTCAATCTCATTGAAGGGCTTAGGGCAGACCTCCAAGCCAAAGAACAAAGCGCGCAGCAAATCGATGCCCGCCGGAAAAATTTAATCCGTCTCGAAGACGACCGCCGGAAACGGCAAGAAAAACTGGAATACGCCCTCGCCGTGCGCCGCGCCGCCCTCGAAAACATCACCGCCGCGCTCAAAACGCAACGCGAACGAATCGGCACGCTCCAAGCCAGTGAAGAACGGCTCGGAAAAGTCATTGACACGTTAGCGCGCCAAGCCGCCGAAGCCGAAGCGCGTATCCGTGCCGCAAGGCTTGAGCGTGAACAGGCGGAAAAACTAGCGGAAAAACAACAATCGCAGCAACCCCGCCCACAGCAAAGCGTTGTGCTAGAGCACTCCTTAAATCCCGACCGTAAGCCAGAGCCGGTGGTCGGCAGAGTCCGGGAAACCGCAAGCGCCACACCGGGCGGCGCACATTTCGCCCAACTGCGCGGGAGGCTCAATTTCCCGGTCGCGGGCAATCTGGTAGGCACTTTCGGCTCCCCGCGCGCGGGGCTAGGCACTGCTTGGCGGGGCGTTTTCATCCGTGCGCCCAACGGCACCGCCGTGAAAGCGGTAAGCGATGGCGCCGTTGTTTTTTCAGACTGGCTACGCGGTTACGGCAATTTGCTCATCGTCGACCACGGCGGCGGCTATTTGTCCATTTATGGCAATAATGACGCTCTCTATAAAGAAACCGGCGATACCGTGCACGGCGGTGAGGCAATTGCCAGCGTCGGCGCAAGCGGAAATGAAGCAGAATCCGGCCTATACTTTGAAATTCGCCACAGAGGGCAAGCCGTCGACCCAATGCAATGGGTAAGGCTTAAATGACCCGTAGATTTTTTCATGGAGATTCCATGTCCGACAATACATTAAAACGGGCCAACAACCTTGTGCCCGCAAATAGCCTGAAAAAAGCAGGTTTAGTCATGGTCGGCCTCGTCGCCGGCATTCTGGTGAGCTTTCATTTTCCGGCGCTTGCCGATAAGCCCGCTTCACAATCGTTACCTCTCGAAGAACTCCGTGCGTTTGCAGATGTATTTAGTGTCATCAAGCGCGACTACGTTGAGCCGGTCGAGGACAAAAAACTCTTTACGCAAGCCATCACCGGCATGCTCAATGGCCTAGACCCGCATTCGGCCTATCTCGACGCCGAGGCGCTCAAAGAACTCCAAGTCGGCACCCAAGGCGAATTCGGCGGGTTAGGAATTGAAGTCGGCATGGAAGAAGGGTTTGTCAAAGTTGTCTCGCCCATTGAAGATACCCCCGCTTTCCGGGCCGGCATCCAAGCAGGGGACCTCATCGTCAAAATTGACGACACCCCCGCCAAAGGCATGAGCCTTGACGACGCCGTTAAACGGATGCGCGGCAAGCCCGCCACCAAAATCACCCTCACGCTAGCGCGCAAAGGCGCACAGCAGCCCATCATCGTCACCCTCACGCGGGAAGTCATCAAAGTACAGAGCGTTAAATCCAAAATCGTTGAACCCGGCTACGCTTGGCTGCGCGTCACCCAATTCCAAGAAAACACCGCCAAATCAATGGTTGAGCATCTCAGCAAACTCGGCGCGGCCGGCAAACCCAAGGGCCTCGTATTCGACCTGCGCAACGACCCCGGCGGCCTGCTCAACGGCGCCATTGGCGTAGCGGCCGCCTTTTTGCCGGAAGGCGTCACCGTTGTCACCACGAATGGCCGCAACGAAGCCGCCCACCGCGAATACCGCGCAACGCCGTCCGACTATGTCAGCAGCAGCGGGGATTTCCTTCGTGCGCTCCCGCCTTGGGCGCGGGACATCCCGATGGTCGTGCTAGTCAACGGCGGCTCCGCTTCCGCCTCCGAAATCGTTGCCGGGGCACTGCAAGACCATAAACGCGCCGTCATCATGGGAACCCGCACTTTTGGCAAAGGTTCCGTACAAACCATCCTCCCGCTCAATAACGCCGCCGCCATCAAACTCACCACGGCGCGCTACTACACGCCCAGCGGCCGCTCAATCCAAGCCAAAGGCATTGACCCCGACATCGTCGTCGAAGAAACCCCGCAAGGCAGTTCAGCTAAGCGCCTGCGTGAAGCCGACCTACAAGGCCACCTCGGCAACGACCTTGACCCCGACGCCGAACGCAAAGCCAGCGAACCCGCCGCCACTACCAAACCCACCGCCTCGGCGCCCGCCGCAAGCACAGACGCCGCCCATACCAAACCCATTGAATTCGGCGGGCAAGACGACTACCAACTCTCCCAAGCCCTCAACGTGCTCAAAGGCAAACAGCCAGTTCCCAAGAAAAAATCTTAATCGTCGCAGGCGGCCATCGGCCGCCCCTATACACGACGATTTCAGGTTTCGGGCTTTGCAGGGGCGGGTTTCAAACCCGCCC
>JAIRPB010000149.1 GCA_031257305.1 Azoarcus sp. | reverse complement strand
GCGCTCGTCCCGCCCATTTCCATTTTTGCGTTTTTGGCTGGAATACCCCCAGAGGATGGGCCAGTCGTAAGTGGGCAGACGGGGCAGGTCGTCGTGGGCGTAGCCTAGGATACGGTAGTGGCGCGGACCGATGCGGCGGGCAGAGGGTGTGCGCGGTTGCCCGGCGGCATCGATAAACGACCAGGCTTCTTGCGGCGAGAGGGTTGCGTCGCGCACGAGGTCGTAAGAACGGCGGCTGATAATGGCCATTTCGCCGTTAGATAGCCGGATGATGCTGCCGGGCGGGAATAGGCCCAGCCGCCCCATGAGCAGCCGCGCCAGACTGATGTCGAGCGAGTCGAGGTCCGAGCCAAAAATTTGTTCGGTGAGTCCAGAAAGGTCGCGCGCGCGGGACAGGCTCCAATATTGCGGCCCCCTGCCCCGCCGCATACGCTGGCGGGCGGCAAAAACATCCACCAGACGCAACATCCGCGCTTCCAAGCTGATGCTTCCTTTTGAAAGCCCGCCGGGATAACCGCTGCCGTTAAGATTTTCATGATGCTGCAAAACCGCCTGTGACCAAGTATCGGGAACGCCGATGCTGATGAGGATGTCAGAGGCTTGCCCCGGATGGCGTGTGACCAACGGGCGAAACGCATGGGGCAACGGGCCGGGAAGTTCTGCCATTTCGTCATGCAGCGCCATGCTGCCTAAGTTCATCGTGAGCGCCGCGCCTACCAAGTCAATGGCTTCATGGCGGGTAAAAGCGTGTGAATTGCTTAGTTCGGCAATAAAGAGCGAGGCCAAAATCGCCTGACATACACTGGGCGAACCCGGGCTGGCCACGCGCATAAAGCCGATGCAGGCGTCAGGGTCCATTTGCCAGCTTGAATAAACTTGCCCGGCAAGCTCATTACACGTTTCCGCCTTAAATTTGCTGTCGATACCCGCCTCCGCTTGGGCATCTAGCGTAGATAAGGCTTTGCCTACTTCTGCCAACGTCAGCAAAGGGTCAACGTTTAGGATGCCAGAAGTGTTTTTAGCATCGCAGAACAAGCGGCGGCTGCTTAATTTTTTCTGGATGTTCTCGCTCACCAGCACGCCTTCACGCAATAGGAGATTGCCATTTCCGTCAAAAAAATCGCAGGGCGCAATCTCGCCGACATACGCGGGAGGCAATGTAACCGCCCGCAAAATAACTGCTTCCGATGCTGGCATCAGCAAACCTCGCTTTGAATCATTGCCGCCATACCTTGTTATAGGCAATAAGAAACCAATCGCAACATCGTATCACCGGGTTGTGGGCTAGGGACGATGCCAATTGCACGATTACGGCAAAACTAACTCCCTCAACCATATTGAATTGCGGCATTAGGCTCGCTCCCAAGGTCAACGCACAACCTATACAGCGTCTGCCCCGAATCGCGGTATTTCCGCTCAAAAGGCGTCAGGGGGCGCACAGCCTCAAATGTTTCCCACGCAACGGGACTACCTAATGCCAATTCCAGCGCCACAGCAAACTCCGCAATGTAAACATCCCAATTACTACGGCATTCCAATACGCCGCCGAGTTGGAGAATGGCCGGAAACACAGAGTGTGCGGGCCATCGCCGCCCAAGATGCCCGATTTTGGGCCAAGGGTTGGGATAAAGAATGTAGTGCCGCGCCAAGCGCAAACCGCGCACCACCAGCAGACGCCAAAAATCCACTAAGTCAGCCCGTACAAAAACCATGTTCGAGGGCATGAGCGCCTCAGGATAGGGCTTGCGCCTCTGCAAACGGTCGGCTGACTGGTCGACGCCCATCACCCAATGGTCTGGAAATGACCGCGCCAGTTCAATAGTGCTGTGCCCTACCCCGCAGCCCGCATCGAGAATAAGCGGCGCATGCCCATCCCATCCGGCCAGCGCATCATCGAGGGCGGCGCGGTTAACTTCGGCAAAAGGTTTGCGGAACGGGCTGATGAGGTGCGCGCGCACCCGTTCCGCCAAATGCTCATGGACTCCCCGCTGGGCACTGGCGGGAATGCGTGAATTACCGTAGCTCACTCTATCTACCTAATCACAACCGTTTAATTCCCGATGCGCAACTTACGGCAACGGGCGAAAACCCAGTTGTTATACGGCTTTTTCTGTTTGTCGACGTGGCGCATTTGTAAAAAAACTGTTTGATGGCTGAGTATCCGGGCTATCAGGCAGGACGGCAAGAAATTTCTAGGGCATGTCAATGTCATTATTAAAAGAAAGGCGCTAAAAACAAAAAAGCGTATAGTGTTGTGAATTTCATTTTATTAGCGCAATAAATTTACAACAATTCAGATAACAAGCGAATAAAGTAATAAATACCGTACACTATTAAAAAAATAACAACAGCAACTCCGGCGATACCCAGAGATAGCCAGAATCCAATGCTGTCGCCCGCATCCGCGCCTGTTCCAATTAGGCGTTTTATTCTTAAAAGAATATTCATAAGAATTTTAATCATCCTCCTCGCTATTTACATGGGCTAGAGCGGCAGATTCAGAGCCTGTAATGGGATTACCTAAATCCTATCCCATTCAAAAATATCACAGCCGTAAAGAGCGGAACATATGCCGCTGAATTGTACATTTGCCATGCTGCGGCGGAAATCGTTGGCGCATAAAGATATAAAAAATACAGCGGAGGTTGAATGTCGGCAGTGAGGCCGTATCACGAATTGAGCGTGGCGTCGTTATTCCCAACATCGTGCGATTGCTCGACTTTGCATCTATCTTTGGATGTGAGGCCACAGAGTTGCTGACCGAAACGAGCTCGCGCCCGGACGACCAAGCGACGCGCATCAGCCGGATGCTGTCGTCCCTTAAGTCAGCTAGACCGTCAATGGGTTATGGAGATATTGGAACGCTTAAGCGAGAGGCTGAGAGAGTGATGTTCTTCTGTGGGACTGTTTGCGGGAATGCGTGAATTACCGTAGCTCACGGTTTTTGCCTGTTGCCAGATGGCGAAGATTCAAAGATAATCATTGGTTTCCAATTTTGAGGTGGCCACATCCGCCGCCCGCGAGAAGGTTCTAACATGAAAGCAGACATCCATCCCCAGTACAAGGACGTGACCATCAAGTGCTCTTGCGGCACGACGTTCGTTACCCGTTCAACCCTTGGCAAGCCTGAACTGCACATCGAAGTTTGTTCTTCGTGCCATCCGTTCTATACCGGCAAGCAGAAAATCGTGGATACCGCCGGCCGCGTTGAACGCTTCCGCCAAAAATACGGCAATCTCGCCCGTTCAAGTAAGTAAGCCATCCCATCTGGCACAGCAAAGGCAGCTTAGGCTGCCTTTTATTTTTCATCCCATTTTTTTGGAGAAACCATGCCCGTCGACATCCGCCCCATCGCGCCGGACGATGCGCCGGCCATCGCCCGTCTAGCGAGAGAGATATGGCTTGATGCTTATGCTGAAATCATCCCACAGCCTCAAATCGACTATATGCTGGCGCAACGTTACGACCATGCGCGGCTTCGGGGCGATGCGGCGGATTCCCAAAAATGGCTGCGTCAGGCTTTTGTTGACGGCGTTTTGGCCGGTTTTACTGCCTGCGAGATATGCCACGGGGAATTCAAAATCGATAAGCTCTATATTCACCCTACGATGCAGCGCAAGGGGATTGGCGCGGCGCTGGTTAACCATGCCGCTGAAATTGCCCGCGAACAGGGTTTTCCTTCCATGATTTTGTCTGTCAACAAACAGAACGAGCAAGCGATTCGCGCCTATACACAATATGGCTTTCGTGTGCGCGATAAAACCGTGACCGATATTGGCGGCGGCTTTGTGATGGATGATTTTGTGATGGAAAAAACGCTCTAAACGCTTTGTACAAGCGAAAAATAGCGTTTCTATATTCTGTAGCGACGTGAAAAACACGTCGTTGTCCGCCAATAACCCCGCTACAATGCGATATTTTCTGTAAAATACGCCCAGCATTTGCATGGCTCACGAGACACGGATTCTGTCCATCCATTTCCTGCACCGCCACCTCTACGGCACGGCTGGGCTGGCACTGCTTATCGGTTTGTATTTGCTCACGGGGCTGACAGGCCATGAGCCGTGGCGCGGCGATGATGCCCGCTACTTTGGCTCTGTCTATTCGATGCTCCAAGGCGAAGGGCTGCTTTTCCCGCAGATTGCCGGTGAGCCATTTGTCGAATACCCGCCGCTCTATTACTGGTGCGCGGCGTTGCTATCGTTCATCACCCAAGGCGTGCTGTCTCCGCACGAAGGCATCCGGCTGGCAAGCGTCCTTTTTACGGCGCTCACCGTTTATTGGGTTGCCGCCAGCGCGGGACGCCTGTATGGGCAATCTGCCCGCATCCCCGCCGCCTTGCTCATTTTTGCCTGTCTCGGCTTAATCCTGCATTCCCACGAAACACAGCCGCTCCTTGCTTTAATGGCCATGACATCCCTTGTCATTTCTGGCATTACGCTTGTCCCAGAACGCCCCTTGCAAGGCAGTCTACAGGCCGGGCTGGGTTGTACGCTCGCCATCCTTTCAACGGGCATTTCCGGCATGTTGCTCACTGTGCCGCTTTTTGTTCTGGCTATCGTGGCCAGCCCGGAATGCCGCACGCCGCGCGCCAGCGGCGGGCTGCTGGCGGGCCTCACACTGGCCGCGTGCGCGGGCGGGCTGTGGCCGTTGCTGCTTCATTTACAACAGCCAGAACTCTTTGCCCTCTGGCGGCAACGGCAATGGCAACACGTCGCGGGGCACGGCTTTAGTTTCAATGAAGTTATCCGCCTCGCCAAACTCTTGTCTTGGTTTTTGTGGCCGCTGTGGCCGCTCGCGTTTTGGGCGCTGTGGCACGAACGTAAGCGGCTTTTCCATCTGCGCTGGCTGTTGCCGATACTCTCCGTCATCATCACGCTGATTTTTCTGATATTTTCCGCAGACCCCTCCCAAGCAACCCTCCTGCCCCTCCTGCCCCCGATGGCATTGCTGGCGGCCGGCGGCCTGCCCACATTGCGGCGCGGCGCGGCAAATGCTTTCGATTGGTTCTCGGCGATGACATTCGGCATACTCGCCATTTTGGTCTGGATAGCTTGGACATCGCTCATGCTGTCTTGGCCTCCCGGCTTTGCCCGCTATGTGGCCCGTATCGCCCCGGCTTTCGCGCTAGACAACGCTTGGCTCCGCACCTTTGCCGGCATCCTTATTTGCGTACTCTGGTTTTGCTTAGCTTGGCGTCTGCCGCGCCGTCCCGAACGCGGGGCCGCGAATTGGGCGATGGGGGTCACGATGCTATGGTGCTTGGCCGTGACATTGCTGCTGCCTTGGTTTGACCATTCCCGCAGTTACCGCGACATGATTAGCGCACTCAACAAGGCGCTTGTTCCCTATGCCGGAGAATGCGTTACCGGCAACAAACTCCCCGACCCCGTCCGCAGTATGCTCGACTACTACGCCAAACTGCGCACCGTCCCCGCCTCTAGCGACACGGCGTCTTGCCGTCTACTGCTCACCTATACTGACTACAGAACCGAAAACGCCGCCGACACATCGGGCTGGGAACTTATCGGGGAATGGGGCCGTGGCGGCGGCAAGCAACTTGAAACCTTGCGCCTTTTCATCCGGCCAGACCAATGAGTGAAGCCAGCCCATTCGTTCCGCCCCAGCATCTCTCCGCGTGGCCGTTGCTCGAAACCCATGCGCAACAGTTGTCGCCCAAGCCCCTTGCCGCGCTCTTTGACAACGACCCAGACCGCGCAAACCGCTTAACCCTGATTTTTGAAAATCCTACCGAACTCGACCAAACCGCGCTGATTGCGGATTTTTCCAAGCAAAAACTCAATGATGAAATCCTAGCGAGCCTCATCCATCTTGCGCGCGAAGCCCGTCTGGATGAAGGCATCGACCGCCTGTTCAATGGCGCGCCCGTTAATTTCACCGAAAACCGCGCCGCGTCCCACATGGCGATGCGCGGCGGTTGCCCCCCGCCTCCCGGCATCGGGGCAGATACCCGCGCCATGCGGACTTTTGCTTTCGATTTGCGGGAGGGGATGTTTACCGGCAGCACAGGAAAAACCATCCGCCATCTCATCAATCTGGGTATCGGCGGCTCTGACCTCGGCCCGCGCCTTGCGGTTGAGGCGCTTGCCGACCCACGCGGCGGCATCGTCTGCGGCATCGAACCGATGCGCATCGACTTTGTTTCCAACGTCGACCCGCGTGACCTCGATAGCGTCCTCGTTCATGCCGATGCCGCCAGTACGCTGTTTGTCGTCTCATCCAAAAGTTTCAGTACACCTGAAACGCTCGCCAATGCCAAAGCGGCCCGCCAATGGCTATTAGAACAACTCGGCGAGGATGCCGACATCAGCGCACACTTTGCCGCCGTGAGCAACGCTATTGAATCTGCCGTTACTTTCGGCATTAAACCGGAACGGGTTTTTCCCCTGCCAGAGTGGGTAGGCGGGCGATATTCAGTTTGGTCGTCTATTGGTTTACCGCTACTTGCCGCCATTGGCGGCACGTTTGACGACTTCCTCGTGGGCGGGCGAATCATCGACGACCATTTCCGCCTCACCCCTTTCGAGCAAAACCTGCCCGTCTGGATGGGGCTTATCGGACTCTGGAATACCAACTTTCTAGGCATCCAAAGCACCGCCGCCCTACCCTACGCGCACGGGCTACGCAGTTTCCCGGCATGGCTCCAGCAACTCGAAATGGAAAGCAACGGCAAACATACCCTGCGCAACGGCAACCGCACCGAAGCGGCCACGGCCCCTATCGTCTGGGGAAGCGCCGGCACCAACGGCCAGCACGCATTCCACCAACTGCTCTACCAAGGCACACGCCAAGTCGCGCTTGATTTCATCATACCGATAGGCGAGGAAGGCGACCCGCGCCAGCGCATCCTCGTTGATAACGCCATTGCCCAAGCCGCCGCGCTCATGATGGGACGGGACATCAACGCAGCGCGAGACACCCTCGCCCGCCGGGGCCTGCCTGATGCTGAAGTCGAACGGCTCGCCCCCCATCTTGTTTGCCAAGGCGGGCAACCGAGCACCACCCTTATGCTGCCCCGGCTAGATGCTTTCCATCTCGGCATCTTGCTCGCGCTTTACGAACACAAAGTTTTTGTGCAGGGCTGGATTTGGGGCATCAATCCTTTTGACCAATACGGCGTGGAACACGGCAAAGACATCGCGCGGGCGCTTGCGTCAGGCGAGGTAGCCGGACAAGACCCTTCCACGGCACAGCTTGCCCGTCTGGCAGAAGAATTCCGGCTCAGGATGCGCTAATGAAATCCGTATCCGCCCCCGTCCGTGCTATTGCCGTTGCGCTATGGGTTTGGGGCGGTACTGTCGCGGCCTTCGCGCAAACAACAAGCGCGCCCTATCCGCCGTTAGGTTTTGTGTTCGTCCAAGACATCATCCCGGACATCACGCTGGACATCCGCTATGCCGGCTCCCATAACTTTGCGGGAACCCAAATCGATGGCTATGACGCCCCCCTAGCAATTCTGCGTGCCGAGGCCGCCGCCGCGTTGAAAGCGGTTAATGCCAGCCTGCGCAAAAAAGAACTCGGGCTAAAAATTTTTGACGCCTACCGCCCAGAACAAGCCGTCCAGCATTTCGTGCGGTGGGCGGAAAACCTAAGCGATACCCGGATGAAATCGCAGTTTTACCCGGAGGTCGACAAATCGATGCTCTTTCAAGAAGGGTATATCGCCAGACGCTCCGGGCATTCCCGTGGAAATACCGTAGACCTGACGCTTATCAGCCTCAAAACCGGGCAAGAGCTTGACATGGGTTCGCCGTTTGATTTTTTCGGAAAAATCTCCCATCACGGCGCAGAAGGCATTACCCCGGCGCAAGCCGCCAACCGCGCCACGTTACGGGAAGCTATGGAAGCGCACGGCTTCAAACGTATTAAAGAAGAATGGTGGCACTACACGCTAAAAGAAGAACCCGCCCCCGCGTTTGCCAATTTCCCCATCCAAAACCCCGCGCCCGCTTCCCCCGCCGTACAAAGCACCCTTGAAAAAGCCGCCCAAGGCGCGGCGCGGGTGATTCTCGTCACTGACGGTCTGGGGACGGATAGCAAAAATAACCGTGCCGTCTTGAGTGCTTGGTCAAAAAACGAGGGCATCTGGACACACCGCTTTAGCACCGCCGGATGGCTTGGAAAAACCGGCTTTAGGCAAAACAAACGCGAAGGGGACGGCGCAACCCCCACGGGCATCTTTACCTTTGGCCGGGCCTTCGGCAACGCGGAGAATCCCGGCACGCCGCTGCCCTACACAAAAGTTTCCAAAAACGATGTTTGGGTGGACGACCCCCAATCAAAGTTTTACAACCAATGGGCACACAGCGACGCGCCAGACGCCGATTGGTCATCCGCAGAACGGCTGTCTGACTACGCCAAGCAATATGAATATGCCGTCTCGGTCAACTACAACACCGCGCCCATCCTCCCCGGCAAAGGTTCCGCCATTTTCCTGCATGTCGCCACCGGCCGCCCTACGGCAGGCTGTATTGCCGTGCCCCGCGCGGCGATGATTTTCTTTCTTGGGTTTATTGAGAAAGATACAAAAATTGTTCTTGGCGAGTAAGGCTTGCTAACGTAAAACGGATGGCGGCAAGCCAATACCATTGTGGTGCGCCAACGTTCCGCCACGCACCATCTTGGGTTTACCCAGTTACGCCGTAACAACAAAAATCTTTTATAAACAACATGTTGCAACACATGGCACGGTTCTGGCGTGTTTAAGGCGAAAGACATCCGCCCGCCCTATTTTGAACACGCTTTAACTCGCCTATGAAACCCCGCTCATTTCTTCGCGCCGCCTTGTCCGCCGCTGTTGGGGCACTGCTACTGGCCGTTATCCCTGCGCAAGCCGCCCTTGATGTTCAGCAATGGGTTCATCTGGCAAGCGGGACGAACGACGAAAAAATTTCACTTCTCCAAGAAATAGCCGCCCAAGCAGACATGAGCGCCCTGCCCGCGCTGGAAGCACTGGAAAACGGCTCGCTTTACGTCACGGCGGGAAAAACCCCGCCGCGCATCCTCTCTGCCAAAGAATCGGGCGAGGCTGTCGACCTTATATCCGGCGAGCGCCTGCCTGCCCTACCGGACGGCGCGGAAAACGTGACCATCAATAACCGCGTCCGCAATGCCGCAGGACTCACGCTGGCCACGCTCCGCCTAGCCTCCGCCGACACGCAAACCCGGCTCAATGCCATATCCTCCCTCAAAGACAAGCCAGACGCCCGTTTGTTGCCGCTACTCGATGCCGCGCTCCAAAAAGAAAAGGACGGGCGGATTAAAGAACAAATCGAAATTGTCCGCGCCGTCATTTTGTTACAAGACGGACAGCGGGAAACGCGCCTGCTGGCCATCCAAACATTGGGCAAAACCAGTGACCCCAACCACCTGCAACGCCTGCTTCCTTTGTTCGTCCGGGATGCCCAAGGGCAGTTCAGCGAACCCGACCCGCGCATCCGCGATGAGGCGCAAAAGGCCGCGCAAGCCATTGAATCACGTGCGCAAACGGGCGAAGTGATTAAGCGCGTGTTCGAGGGCGTTTCACTCGGGAGCATTCTGCTGCTGGCCGCCATTGGACTAGCAATTACCTACGGGCTAATGGGTGTCATCAACATGGCGCACGGCGAATTCATCATGATTGGCGCATACGCCGCTTTTTTGGCGCAAACGCTCATCCAGCGGTATCTGCCGGGTTTATTTGATGTCTGGCTTATTTTGGCGATTCCGGTTTCATTCACCGTCTCGGCGCTGGTCGGCATCCTGATGGAGCGGCTGGTTATCCGCCACCTTTACGGACGCCCGCTGGAAACCCTGCTTGCCACCTGGGGCATCAGCCTGATGCTTATCCAGGCAGTGCGCACGCTGTTCGGCGCACAAAACGTGGCCGTCGAAAATCCCGCATGGCTCTCCGGCGGTATTGAAATCATCGGCGGGCAAATTCTCACCTGGAACCGCATCGCCCTCATTATTTTCGCGGCCATCGTATTGGCCGCCGTGGCGCTGTTGCTCGCCAAAACACGCATGGGGCTGTTCGTGCGTGCCGTTACGCAAAACCGCCCGATGTCGCGCTGTATGGGTGTACCCACCGGGCGCGTTGACAGCCTCACGTTCGGACTCGGCGCGGGCCTCGCCGGTTTGGCCGGCTGTGCGCTCTCGCAAATCGGCAACGTGGGACCCGAACTAGGGCAAGGCTACATCGTGGACTCGTTCATGGTCGTGGTGCTAGGCGGCGTCGGACAAATCGCCGGAGCCGTATATGCGGCGCTGGGGCTTGGCGTACTCAACAAATTCATCGAAGGTTTTGTCGGAGCGGTCCCCGCAAAAATCGCCGTCCTGCTTTTAATCATCATGTTCATCCAAAAGCGTCCGCAGGGGATTTTCGCCCTCAAAGGGCGGTTTGCCGATGCCTAACAGGAACCGCCAAATAATGAATAACACTCTTTCCCGCCGCCTGCTCACCCCCAAAGGCTGGATGGCGCTTGCCGCATTCGCGTTTGCCACCCTCATTTTGATTCCTGTACTGCACCTTGCTTTTCCAGAAGGGCATGCCTTGCACCTGCCAATTCATTGGGTGAGTTTGGCCGGCAAAATTATGTGTTTTGCCATCGTGGCGCTGGCGATGGATTTGATTTGGGGGTACGCGGGAATTTTGAGCCTGGGGCATGGCCTCTTTTTCGCGCTGGGCGGATACGGGATGGGCATGTATTTGAT
>JAIRPB010000143.1 GCA_031257305.1 Azoarcus sp. | reverse complement strand
CGCCGATGATAGTGGGCCCGCGCCCGCGAAAGTAGGTCACCGCCAGGCACCCCACCCGCCGCGCCGCGCCGCGCCCCCGCAGGGGGCGGCGCGGCGCCGCTTTTTTCAGGGGCGGTTTTTTGCGCGAATCCGTTTTTTCTGCAACAGGCTTGCCCCGTGAGGCACTTCTGGGATAATCCATATATTCTGGGATAGGCGCGAAAAATGTCATTAAGCCGCGATTTCATAAAGTTTTCCCGTCAAAAGGGCGTGATACGCTTTGGTTCGTTTGTAACCAAGGCGGGGCGCACGTCGCCATATTTTTTTAATGCGGGTCTGTTTGACGATGGGAACTCGTTTAATGCCCTTTGCGGTTTTTATGCCCAAGCAGTTCTTGGTTCGGGTTTGGCTTTTGATATGCTTTTTGGACCGGCCTATAAAGGTATCCCTTTGGCGGTCGGTACCGCAATGCGTCTGTCCGAGGCGGGCGTGAACGTGCCGTTTGCTTTTAACCGTAAAGAGGCCAAAGACCACGGTGAGGGCGGGACGCTGATTGGCGCTTCATTAAAAGGGCGTGTACTGATTTTGGATGACGTGATTTCGGCAGGTACTTCTGTGCGCGAGTCGGTGAATATTATCCGTTCTCATGGGGCAGAGCCGGCGGGAGTGATGATTGCGCTAGACCGCATGGAACGCGGGCAGGGCAAGGCTTCAGCGGCGCAGGAAGTGGAAGAAATCTACGGAATCCCAGTAGTGTCAGTAGCAACGCTTGATGATTTAATCTCTTACCTTGCTGATACGCCTGAATTAGCGGCGAGTTTGTCTGCTGTCCAAGCCTATAGGGACGCATATGGAACGCACACGATGCAGTAATTTTTTACGATTTGCTGTTGCGGTATTGCTATCCATGCCTTTCTGTGCCTTTGGCCAGAACAGGGTGGTGAAAGTGTTTAGCTGCGAAATCAACGGCCGTCCGGTATTTGGCGACACTTTGCCAAAAGAATGTTACGGCCGCGCTTGGGTTCAAAAAATAAATGGCGTCGTTGTTTACCGGGAAGAGGCGCAGCCTTCGCCAGAAGAAAGCGCCAAGCGCAGAGAACAGGCAATTCAGCAGAAATTAGCCAAGGAAGAAGCTGACAGGCAAAAGCGTCATCGGGATGCCTTGCTAGAAAGGTATTCTTCACTGGAAGCTCTTGACCAGCGCAGTGCCCACGAACTAGCCGAGCTTGATAAAGCTATTGATGAGTTGCGTACCAACGAGAAAAGGCTTGTCGAACGGCGCAAGAGTTTTGATGATGAAGAAGCAAAAGCATCGGGAGATAAGCCTGTTTCGCCCGACCTTAAAAGAGCCATTGCTTATGCCGACGAAGAACTGGCGCAAGCGCGGAAAGCCATCGAAAGAAAAGTGACCGAACGTGAGAATCTGCGCCAGCGTTTTGAAGAAGACCGTCGCTATTACATCGAAATCACCTCGCACGCTTCCGATTCCCCCAGAACAACTGAATAAACATTCAAGCCGTAAGGGAGGCGGCGACGATGAATATTTCAATTTCCAGTGAGGCCACACTGGACGAAGTAGCGAGTCTGCTAGGTCGTGCGCGGCGACCGCTTTTCATTACGGGCGCGGGTATTTCAGCCGATTCCGGTTTGCCTACGTACCGTGGCATCGGCGGGCTGTACAACGACCGCGTAACGGAAGAAGGTTTCCCAATTGAAGTTGCGCTATCCGGGAACATGCTGACGAGCCGTCCCGATGTGACATGGCGTTATATTAGCCAAATCGAGAACAACTGCCGCCACGCCGGCCCCAATGCCGCACATCGGCTGATTGCCGCGTTTGAGCGGGAGATTCCCGGCCTTTGGGTGCTCACGCAAAATATCGACAGCCTGCACCGCAAAGCTGGCTCGAAAAACCTCATCGAAATCCACGGGACGGTGCATCGGCTGTTATGTACCGTGTGCGATGACGAACGCGAAGTACCAGACTATGAAGGGCTAACGTTGCCGCCAACCTGTTCCAAGTGCGGCCGGCCGGTGCGTCCTGACGTTGTGCTTTTTGGCGAAATGTTGCCTCGTCAGGCGCTTGGGCAATTGGCGCGGGTCATGGATGAGAAACCCGATATGGTGGTTTCCATTGGCACAACCAGCGTTTTTCCTTATATCGCCCATCCCGTGTGGTGGGCAAGCCAGAATGGGGTTGCGGCGGTAGAAATCAATCCTGGCAACACCGAAGTAAGCGAAATGGTTTCCCACCGCTTAAAGATGGGGGCGGCGCAAGCGATGGAGGCTCTTTGGGACCGTTTGCACACACAGCCAGCGGGAACAAACGCACGTGCATGAGTTTTTCATTTCAACAGGAATCGTCGCGCTCGCCGAAATCGGCGACAAAACGCAATTGCTGGCGCTCGTGTTAGCGGCGCGTTTCAAAAAAGTCTGGCCTATTGTTTTTGGCATTCTCTGCGCCACCGTGGTAAACCACGGTCTGGCGGGAGCCGTGGGCGCGTTAGCGGCGCAGCTTATCGATGCAGGCATTTTGCGCTGGCTGTTAGGGCTGTCTTTTCTTGCGATGGCCGCATGGGTGCTTATACCGGATCGTCTTGATGATAAAGATTCGAGTACGGCGACACGTTACGGCGTGTTCGTGACCACTTTCATCAGTTTTTTCTTGGCAGAGATGGGCGACAAAACTCAGTTCGCCACCGTTGCGCTGGCAGCGAAATACAGTTCTCCGTTGCTGGTGGTAGCGGGCACGACCGTGGGCATGCTCATAGCGGATGTGCCGGCGGTGTTTATCGGGGGGCATTGGGGCGAAAAACTGCCTGTAAAGGCTGTCAGGATTGTCGCGGCGCTATTGTTTGCCTTATTGGGAATCATGGCGTTTTTCGTTGGCTAACTGAATGCCGCGCCAGCATAGCCCGGAGCCAGACAAGCGGGCAGGGCTACTAGACTGTGGGGTTTTTAGAGAGTTTCAACCTAAACTGAAAGCTATTTTTATTTGTTTTTAGCGCTAGGTAAGCGTTTTTTTGTTTTTTGTTTGAAAACCAACAGATTATGAAGTTTCTCTGGCGGAGAGGGCGGGATTCGAACCCGCGTTAGGGTATTACCCTAAACACGCTTTCCAGGCGTGCGACTTAAACCGCTCATCCACCTCTCCGTAGAAGGTTGCGGATTCTAACGGCTTTGGCGGTGAAGGGGAAGCCTGTTAGTTGTTCTTTCGTTTTATTGAAGGTCAGCGCGGAGCCGGTTTGTTGGGTTATTATCGCGCTTTCCGGCAGCACAACTCCCATGACCAAATACGTTTTCGTGACAGGCGGTGTCGTGTCCTCTCTAGGCAAAGGCATCGCGGCGGCTTCGCTTGGGGCCATTCTGGAGTCGCGGGGTATCCGCGTGACCCATCTCAAGCTCGACCCGTACATCAACGTCGACCCGGGTACGATGTCCCCGTTCCAGCACGGGGAAGTGTTCGTGACCGAGGATGGGGCGGAGACCGACCTTGACCTCGGCCATTACGAACGCTTTTCTAGCGCGAGGATGTCCCGGCGCAATAATTTCACGACTGGGCAGGTGTATGACGCCGTGCTTAGAAAAGAGCGCCGGGGGGAGTACCTCGGTAAAACAGTTCAGGTCATCCCGCATATCACCGACGAAATCAAGTCAAAAATCAAAGCCGGCGCTAATGGGGCGGAGGTGGCCATTGTTGAAGTGGGCGGTACGGTAGGGGATATTGAATCGTTGCCTTTTCTGGAAGCTATCCGGCAGATGGGTATTGAAGAGGGGCGTACGAACACCTGTTACATCCATCTCACGCTCCTGCCCTACATCCCGACGGCGGGAGAACTCAAAACCAAGCCTACCCAGCATTCGGTGAAAGAACTGCGCGAGATTGGCATTCAGCCAGACATCCTGCTGTGCCGCGCCGACCGTGCGATGCCCGCAGAAGAGCGCCGCAAGATTGCGCTTTTCTGTAACGTGATGCCAGAGGCAGTGATTGAGTGCATTGATTCGGATTCAATCTACAAAATTCCGGGCATGTTGCATGGGCAAATGATTGACGAGATTGTTTGCCACAAACTCAGTATTTTGGCGCGGGCGGCGGATTTATCAATTTGGAATAAATTGGTTGATGCGCTAGAGCATCCCAAAAACGTGGTAGATATTGGATTTGTGGGCAAATACGTTGACCTCATCGAGTCCTACAAATCGCTGGTTGAGGCGTTGGTTCATGCCGGGATGCACACGAGGACAAAGGTCAACATCCATTATCTGGATGCCGAGGACATCGAACGGGATGGTTGCGGGGCGCTTGAAAAAGTCGATGCCATTCTGGTGCCCGGCGGTTTTGGCAAGCGCGGCACAGAAGGGATGATTACCGCCATCCACTACGCCCGCACACGGGGGTTGCCGTATCTGGGCATTTGCCTAGGTATGCAGCTTGCGGTTATCGAATACGCACGTAACGAAGCCGGTCTGGCGGGGGCGCACAGCACGGAACTCGAACCTGCAACGCCCCATCCCGTCGTGGCGCTGATTACCGAGTGGCTTGACCGTGAAGGCAAAGTAGAACGCCGGGATGAGCACTCCGGTTTGGGCGGGACCATGCGGCTAGGCGCGCAACGTTGCCCAATCCATGCGGGAACTTTGGCGGAAAGCATTTACGGAAAAGAAGTCAACGAGCGGCATCGCCACCGTTATGAAGTCAACAATTTCTACGTGCCCAAACTGGAAGCCGCCGGGCTGGTGATTTCGGCGCGCACGCCCAACGAGAAACTGCCTGAGATTATGGAATTGCCGCAAGACAAACACCCGTGGTTTTTTGGCGCGCAGTTCCACCCGGAATTCACCTCTAACCCGCGTACCGGGCATCCGCTGTTCATTGCCTATGTGCGGGCCGCGCTGGCACGGCGAGCCAGTCAGGAGGCATAACGCGATGAAACTCTGCGGTTTTGATGTGGGCTTAGAACATCCGCTGTTTGTTATCGCGGGACCGTGCGTGGCGGAATCTAACCAGTTGTGTCTGGATGTGGCCGGCCGGATGAAAGAAATCTGCGCGGCGATGGGTATCCCGTACATCTTCAAGGCGTCCTACGACAAAGCCAACCGCAGTTCGGGGAAGAGTTTCCGGGGGCATGGCATGGAGGCCGGCCTAAAAATATTGTCTGAAGTGCGCCAGAAAATCGGCGTTCCCGTGCTCACGGACGTGCACACCGAAGCCGAAGTGCCGGATGTTGCCGCCGTCGCCGATGTGCTGCAAACCCCCGCTTTCCTTTGCCGCCAAACCGACTTCATCCATGCGGTTGCCGCAGCGGGGCGGCCGGTCAATATCAAAAAAGGGCAGTTCCTCGCGCCCGGTGACATGAAAAACGTTATCGACAAAGCGCGGGAAGCCAACGGTGGCGCGGATACCCTCATGGTGTGCGAACGCGGCGCTTCGTTTGGCTACAACAATCTAGTCTCTGACATGCGTTCGCTAGCCATTCTGCGCGAAACCGGATGCCCGGTCGTGTTTGACGCCACGCATTCCGTGCAGTTACCGGGCGGGCAGGGCACATCCTCCGGCGGGCAGCGTGAGTTTGTGCCGGTGCTGGCCCGCGCTGCCGTGGCGGTAGGCATTGCCGGCATTTTCATGGAAACACACCCAAACCCCGAAAAGGCGCTTTCCGACGGCCCAAACAGTTGGCCGCTCAGCCAAATGGAAACGCTCCTCTTCACACTGAAAGAACTCGACCGGGTCACGAAATCTGCTTTGTACGCAGAGCGCGGCCTCGGTAATATCACCCCCCTTTCTTCCAACCTATAAACCCAAAATCCAACAGGAATTGACATGAGTGCCATCGTTGACGTTATAGCGCGCGAAATTTTTGACTCACGCGGCAACCCCACCATTGAGGCCGACGTACTGCTTGAGTCCGGCATCATGGGGCGTGCTGCCGTGCCTTCCGGCGCGTCGACAGGCTCACGCGAAGCCATTGAACTGCGCGACGGCGATGCCGGGCGCTTCCTCGGCAGGGGCGTGTTGCAAGCCATTGAAAACGTCAACACCGAAATTTCGGAAGCCATTGTCGGGCTGGATGTTGAAGAACAGACGTTTATCGACCGTGCGATGATTGAACTCGACAGCACGGAAAACAAATCGCGCCTAGGCGCAAACGCCATCCTTGCCGTGTCGATGGCAGTGGCCAAAGCGGCCGCCGAGGAATCGGGCCTGCCGCTTTACCGCTATTTTGGCGGCGCAAGCCCGATGGTCATGCCAGTGCCGATGATGAACGTCATCAACGGCGGCGAGCACGCCAACAACAGCCTCGACATCCAAGAGTGCATGATTATGCCGGTTGGGGCGAAGAGCTTCAGGGAGGCGCTGCGCTGCGGGGCGGAGATTTTCCAGCATCTGAAAAAAATTACGGATAAAAGAGGCTTCCCAACAACCGTCGGTGACGAGGGCGGCTTTGCCCCAAATGTCTCCGGCACGGAAGAGGCGTTAAAACTCATCCTTGAAGCAATCGCCGCAGCAGGTTATGAGTCGGGGAGGGACGTGCTGCTGGCGCTGGATTGTGCCGCTTCCGAGTTTTACAAAGACGGCAAATATGAATTGAAAGGCGAAAACCTTAGCCTTGATGCCCGTGGATTTACCGATTACCTCGCCAATCTGGTCGAAAAATTCCCCATCGTTTCAATTGAAGACGGCATGGCTGAAGGCGACTGGGAAGGCTGGAAACTGCTCACGAACCGCTTAGGCAAAAAAATCCAGCTAGTCGGGGACGACCTGTTCGTGACCAACACCCGGATTCTCGAACAAGGCATTGCCAAAGGCGTTGCCAACTCCATTTTGGTCAAAATCAACCAAATCGGTACGCTCACTGAAACTTTCGCCGCCGTAGAGATGGCCAAGCTCGCCGGTTATACAGCGGTCATCTCGCACCGTTCGGGCGAAACCGAAGACAACACCATTGCCGACATCGCCGTGGGCCTACGTACCATGCAAATCAAAACGGGTTCGCTCTCGCGTTCAGACCGCATCGCCAAATACAACCAGCTATTACGTATTGAAGAAGAACTCGGCGATTCCACAAGTTATCCGGGGCGACGAGCGTTCTACAACCTGCGCTAAACCGGGATGCGCTTCGGCGGAAAGCCTCGTTTTCCGCCAACGCGCCGTGTTTAACCTGTTGCCCGGATGTATTCAGGATGCGTTGGCCCGTTTTTCTTCTCTTCATATTGGTTGTTGTGTTGCAGTACCCGCTCTGGCTAGGGCGCGGCGGCTGGCTGCGCGTGTGGGAAATCGACAAAAACCTGCAAACCCGGCGTGC
>JAIRPB010000138.1 GCA_031257305.1 Azoarcus sp. | reverse complement strand
AAAGCGAGGCGGACATATTTTCTCCAGTATCGGGTAGTCAGTATTAGGGGATGCGCCGGCTGAAAACCCCGCCGGTTTGCCCCGCCGATTGAGGCATCCCGCAAGGATGCCGCAAACTTTTGGATTCTAGCACCGAGTTTTACGGCTTTCTTGGGAACGTTGGGGAGGATTGGGCAGCGCCGCCGCCATTCAGTTCAGTATCCGTCACTAGCCCTGTCAACGCCACCTACGGGACATGAGCTGTTTACTCAAGCTCACGCAGCAGGGGGTCGTCCTCGAATCAAACCAGATCGACATTCCGCCCGAAGAATGCCGCTAGTTTATCCAGCACGGTCTGTTTCTTCGCCGGATGGTCATTGTTATTCTTCGAGAATCGGGAGCCAAACGCAGGTACATGGGATAACGTGCGCCCTATTGTTCCCAGAGGGGCTTTGGCAGTCCTTCTCGTCGTTTTTTGGTTTTATTTGAATGTTGCACGGCATAGTTGCGCCAAAATAGGGTAACTTGCTGCTTTTTTGGATATTCTGTGGATATAGCTTAAAACGGCTCATCAATGAAAAACGTCCTCATCGTGTCTTATTCGCAAAGCGGGCAGCTTGCCGGGGTGGTTGATGCCCTGAAAAAGCCGCTAGAAACGGAAGGAATCGCCGTTCATCATGAAGCGTTGCGCCCGGAGCCGGCGTTTCCGTTTCCTTGGCCGTTTCTGGCGTTTTTTGATGCTTTCCCAGAATCGGTGCGCCTTGACCCGCGCCCTATTCTGCCGCCCAACATCCCGCCCGGCCAAACTTTTGACTTGGTCATTATTGCTTGGACGGTGTGGTATCTCTCCCCGTCGCAGCCGATAACTGCGTTTCTACAGAGCGCGGAAGCTAAACGCCTGCTGGCGGGCAAGCCTGTGGTTAGCGTGGTGGCTTGCCGCAACATGTGGCTTTCTGCGTTCGATACGCTGAAGGCGCTCGTGGCAGAGGCTGGCGGGCAACTGGTTGACCATGTGGCGCTTATTGATGAATCCCCGTCAATGGCAACGTTCATCACCACTCCGCGATGGATGTTGACGGGGCGGCGTAACCGCTTTCTGGGGCTTCCGCCCGCAGGCATCAATGCCCAGCAAACGGCCGGCGTGGCAAGATTTGGCGCGGCATTGGCCCATGCGCTGGCCCGCGATGAAGAAAAACGCGGTTTGCCTATGCTGTGCGGTTTGCGGGCGGTGAAAGTTGAGCATCACCTTGTATTGACTGAACGCGCCGGCCGCCGTGTTTTTAACATATGGTCACGGGTCATCCGTAGTTGCGGACGCCCCGGACAATGGGGGAGAATTCCCGCCCTTATTCTTTTCTTTGCCTATCTCATTCTGATGATACTGACAATTGTCCCCCTCAATATTGTCTTACAGCGGCTAGCCGCCCCGCTGTTTGCCCGCCGCATCGGGGCACTCGCACAGCATTACGAGCAGCCTTCTGGCGCGGATGGCTCGCGGATGGCCGCCCCATGAGTGAAGCCTTTATTACCGCTACGGCCTCTGCGCTGCCTAACGCGCCGGTGGATAACGATTCCATCGAAAACGTATTGGGCATGATTGGCGGCAAACCCTCGCGGGCGCGGCGCATCGTCCTGCGCCAGAACGGCATCAAGAATCGCTATTACGCCATCGACCCCGCCAGCGGGCAATTTACGCATACCAATGCCAGCCTCACGGCAGAGGCTATCCGCCAGCTCGCGGGATGCGGTTTCAGGCTTGATGATTTACGTTGCCTCGTCACTGGCACGTCAATACCCGACCAAATCCTGCCCAATCACGGCGTGATGGTGCATGGGGAATTGGGCGTGGCAGATTGCGAAGTAATTTCTACTGCCGGTATCTGCTTAGCGGGGCTGACCGCGCTCAAATACGCTTGGCTTGCGGTTAAAGGGGGCGAGTTTGAAAACGCCGTGGCAACGGGTTCCGAGGTTTGCTCCCCTGTCCTGCGGTCCGAGCACTTTGCCGCCGAAAACGCTTCCCGTGTCTCGGAACTGTCTCTCCATCCCGGTATCGCGTTCGAGAAAGATTTTTTGCGCTGGATGCTCTCTGACGGCGCGGGCGCTTTTCTGGTGGAACCCCGCCCGCGCCCCGGGCAAACCAACCTGCGCATCGACTGGATTAACCTCACCTCCGCCGCCCACCGCTTGCCTGTGTGTATGTACGCGGGGGGCGACCGCGATGCCAGCGGGCAGCTCACCGGCTGGGCGCGCTTCCCGTCCCGCCAATGGGCGGATAAATCCATCTTTGCTATCAAGCAGGACGTAAAACTGTTGGACTGCCACATTAGCGATGCCACTTTCGAGACGCCCTTGCGGGCCGCTATTCGCCGCCACGGGTTCAAGGCGGAGGACATCGACTGGTTTCTCCCGCACATGTCCTCGTATTATTTCCGCCAGCCGATGGCAGAAACGTTAGTGAAAATCGGACTCGACATCCCGCCTGAACGCTGGTTTACCAACCTTGAGAACAAAGGCAATACGGGCGCGGCGTCGATGTACATCATGGTTGACGAACTGCGCCGCAGCGGGCAACTCACCCCCGGGCAGCGTCTGCTTTGTTTTGTGCCGGAAAGCGGCCGCTTTTCAAGCGGGCTGATGCACCTAACCGTTGTGTGAGCCGGGCTGAAATGAACGCCGCCGACGTTCCCCAAGAAGGCAATTCCACTTGCGCGGGCCATTGCAAGGCCGTGTACGCACGGGGCGCGGACGGCCGTCTTAGGTTAGTACAGTCGCATGGATGGGCAGTTGAGGAAACCGTTACGCTGCAAGCCGTCCATGCGTTTGACGAATTAGCCTCAGACGCGCTGCGCCGGGTACGCGACGGCCAAAGCTCGCCGCTTGAATACCATATGTACCGCGCCCGCATGGACGTTGCCTTGCTGTCGCAAGCCAGCGGAATCTGGCAGTGGCGCATCCGCCGCCATTTTCGTCCGGCGGTATTTGCCCGGCTCTCGCCCGCCCTGCGCGCGCAGTACGCAAAAGCGTTAGGCATCCCTGCCAGCCAATTGAGCGTGGCCGGCTGACATGCCAACGGTTGCCCATTTCACCCACAGCCAAGCCTCCCACTGCGAAAGCGGCGTGATGAGCGCCATCGTGCGCCATAACGGACTGCCGTTCTCTGAACCGATGGCGCTGGGGCTTTCTTCGGCAATGACGTTTGCCTTTCTGCCTTTCATCAAACACGCCGGCCTGCCGCTCGTTTCCTTCCGCATGCCGCCCCGCGCCATTATCCGGGGCTTACAAAAACCGCTACGTTTTTCGATGCGAACCGAAACGTTCCGCCGCCCCCAAGACGGCATGGCGCGGCTTGATAAATTGCTCAACGAAGGGCGGCTCGTCGGGTTGCAGGTTTCGGTATTCTGGCTGCCGTTTATGCCGCCGGATTTCCGGTTCCATTTCAATGCCCACAATTTGCTCGCCTTTGGGCGCGACGACGCAAACGGGGACTACCTCCTCTCCGACCCCGTGCTAGAAGAACCAGTACGCTGCCCGCCGGATGACCTTGCCCATGCGCGTTTTGCGCGGGGCCTGCTGGCGCCAAAAGGGCTGCTGTACTACCCGGCCAAAATGCCGCAAGAACCCGATTGGAAACGGGCCATTCCCGCCGCCATCAAAAAAACCACGCGGAATATGCTCCGCACGCCGTTGCCTTTTATCGGGGTCCGGGGCATTGCGCGGCTGGCCCGCTCGGTAGAACGCCTGCCCGTCGGCAACCCGCAAGCCACAAAACTCTACATAGGCCATCTTGTGCGGATGCAGGAAGAAATCGGCACGGGCGGCGCGGGCTTCCGGTTTATGTACGCCGCTTTTCTTGAAGAAGCCGCGTCGCTCACGGCCCGGCCCGCGCTCACTGAACTGGCGGCGCAACTGGTAGACATCGGCGACGAATGGCGCAATTTCGCGCTGGCCTCCGCCAATATGATTCGTGACCGCGAACCGCTTGAACCCATGCGGCTTGCAAATTTGCTGCGGGGCCTCGCCTCACGCGAAAAAGCGTTTTTTGCCGCGCTCGACCAATCCGTGCGCAAGCCACAGCCCCGTTTGCCATGATTCACGTTGAGGGCGTCCGCCACCGCTACCGCCGCGATAGCGCATGGGCGCTTGGGGGCGCCTCCCTCCATATCCGGCGGGGAACCGTCCACGGGCTGCTCGGTCCCAACGGGGCAGGCAAAACCACGCTCATTTCGTTGCTGGCGGGGCTGTTCCCAGTCCAAGAAGGCCACATTCACATCGACAACCAACCGCTTGGCAACTGGCGCGCCCAACATCCCAACGCCATTGCGCTAGTCCCGCAGGGATACGCCTTCTACCCAACGCTCACGGTGGCCGAAAACCTTGATTTCTTCGCCGGCGTACAAGGTTTTTCGCGCCGCGAGCGGGCAGAAAACTGCGCAAAAGCAATGGCATTTGCCCAGCTTGATGCCGTGGCCCGCCAGCGGGCAGAAACCTTATCGGGCGGACTGCAACGGCGGCTAAATTTAGCGATTGGGCTTACGGGCCATCCAGACATTCTTCTTCTGGACGAACCCACGGCGGGCGTCGACCCGCAGTCGCGCCGCTTTTTGCTAGAAACCGTCCGCCAATTTGCCGCCGAAGGCCATTCCGTGCTCTACACCAGCCACTATATGGAAGAAATCGACGCCGTCTGTGCCGAAGTCTCCATCATCGACCACGGCAAGGTTCTGGCCGCAGGGCCACTGGATGAAGTCAAACACGGCAAAACGCTCGAGCAAGTTTTCATGGAACTCACCCACCACTCATTGCGGGATTAAGGGAAAAACGGATGGCACGCCTCGCCGCCCTCTGGAAAAAAGAATTTCTGGCAATAAGCCGTGACCGGCACGGGCTGGCCGCGCTTTTCATCATGCCTGCGGTGTTTATCCTCATCATGTCGCTGGCGCTTGCCAACGCTTTTTCCGGGCAGCAGGACGCCACCCTCGGCTATGCCGTGCTGGACCTCGATGGCACGGCCCTTTCAAAAGAACTCGACGGCTCGCTAGGGCCGCTCGAAATGCTTGAAAAACGCCCGCCGCCGGCCAACGAAGAACAAGCGCGGGAACAGGTTCTGTCGGGAAAAATCGCGTTCGTGGCCATCATCCCAGAAGGGTTTGCCAAACAAATCGGCACAAAACAAACGCCAGCACTGCGCTTTTTGGTTGACCCCGCCATCCCCGGCATGCTGCGAAACGGCTTTTGCCAATACGTTGAAGCCAAAACAATCCGGGTATGGCTTGGGCATGTGCTGGAGCGCCTAGGGCAAAGCGCGATGCTGCCCGGCATCCGGGCCGTTGCGGACCAAGTGGGTACGCCGGAAGTCTCGGTTGAAGCCGTGGGCCATGCGGCCACAGCCGGGGCATTGCCATCTGCCGTGCAGCAAAACGTACCGGCTTGGCTTATTTTTTCGATGTTTTTTGTCGTCATCCCCATTTCTGCCGTATTCATTGGAGAACGGCAGCGCGGGACATTACAGCGGCTCCGCAGCCAGCGCGTTCCTTTCTGGCTCATCCTCGCAGGGAAATGCCTGCCTTACGTACTCATTAACCAAGCGCAAGCCATTGTGATGGTCGCGGTTGGAAAATGGATGGTTCCCTTATGCGGAGGGGATGCGCTTGTCCTGCCAGAAGGCACGGCGGCGCTCACGGCGCTATGGCTTGTGAGTCTGGCCGTAAGCATCGCGGCAGTAGGGCTGGCGCTTCTCATCGCCCGCATCGCGCACAGCATCGAGCAAGCCACCATCGTCGGCGGCGTGGGCAATATTTTGATGGGGGCGCTCGGCGGCATTATGGTGCCCCGCTTTGTGATGCCCGCCACAATGCAGCCTTGGACGCGCCTCTCGCCAATGGATTGGGCACTGGAAGGTTTCCACCAAATCATGTTGCGGCAGGGCCGCATCGGGGACATCCTCTTTCCCGTCGGCGCACTGGTATGCTTTGGTTTTGCCACGCTTGCGCTGGCCGTTTTTCTTGAACGCCGCGCCCATCCCACATGAACACAACAGATATTGACCAATTAAAAACCGCCCTCAAAACATTGATAGTCGAGACATGCGACAAACCGGTTGACCCTGCATCCATCGGTGACGACGAAATCCTTTTTGGAAAAGGCACAAGGCTTGCGCTGGACTCGCTCGACGCCCTGCAACTCTCTGTGGCCCTTCATAAACGGTTTGGCATCCGGCTCTCCGACAGCAAAGAAACCCGGCGCATCTTCGCCAATGTCAGCAAACTCGCCGCATGGCTACAAGACCAGCAAACCCAAACGGGCCGCCCCGCATGAGTCCGTCCCGCCCGGTATACATCCGCCAGACTGGCCATGTGTCGGCGCTAGGGCTATGTGCCGCTGAAGCCGCCGCTGCCCTGCTCGCGGGCAAGCGAAACATTTCCCAGCGCAATTTGCTGGGAACCTCCTACCCTTGGTTTGCCCTGCCGCTTGCCGAACAAGACTGGACAGAACGCGCCCGCCGCGCCCTCGCCTTGCTCGCCGCCGAACTCGCCGCAGAAACTTCTCCCGGCGAACTGGCTCATCTGCCGCTCTTCGTCGGCACCTCCACGCACGCAACGGGCGCAATTGAAGCCGCCGCCCAAGCCGCCGGGATAATCAACAATTTTTTTGATAACGAATATGCCATCTTTATTGAAGAACTGAACCTCGCCTTCCACAGAACCAACAACCCCGAACCGCCCTACCTCTTCGCCACCGCCTGCACATCAGGCATCGCCGCGCTCGAAGCGGCCTTTACCCTCATTGCCCAAGGCGACATGGACGAGGCGCTGGTGCTCGGCATCGAATTCGCCAGCAACACCTCTCTGGCCGGTTTTGCCAGTCTTGGCCTGATTGCCGACTCAGAAAATGGCGAAGGTTTTGTGCTAGGCGAAGCCGCCGCTGGCCTATGGCTCACCTCTCGCCCCGGCCCCGGCTGGCGCATCGCCGCTTGCCGGCTCTGCATCGACGGCTACGCCCCCACCCTGCCCACCCCCGACGGGCAAATCATTGCCGCCAACATCAACGCCGCGCTAAAAGACGCGGGCCTTGCCGCAAGCGACATCGGTTTCATTAAACCGCATCTCTGCGGCCTGCCCGGAACAGACGAAGCCGAAGAAGCCGCGTTAAGCCTTGTTTTTGAACCGCCCCGTCCCCCTGCGGCCTATTTCAAGCGCCAGATTGGGCATACCTTAGGCGCATGCGGCCCCGCCGAACTCACTGCCCTACTGGCCCTGCTAGATTCGCCCGCCGGGCAGGCACGCTACGGCACAGTCCAGCGCCTGCTTTTTAGCCTAGCGGGTTTTGGCGGCAGCATGGCGGCCCTCATCGCCGAACGCAGTTTTAACGCCGGAGAACCCGCATGAACCTGCGCATCAGCAACCCGCAAGAACGCCATTTCGACTCCGCCACGCTCACCGCCCTAGCCCGCCGCCACGCAACTATCCCCCTGCGCCGCGCCGGAGCATTAACCGAATTGCTCATTGTCGGCATCGCAGACTGCCTCGCCGGCCAGCCTGACTTGCCAACCCTCGTGCTGGCAGGCTCACAAAACGGCGCACTCGCCGCCGGTATGCGCCTGCTCTCCTGCATCGAAATCGACCATGAAGAACCTTACCCTTTCGATTTCCTTGCCTCCCAGCCCATCATCGCCGCCGTCGCGCTCCAAAAGAGCTTCCCCTGCATCGAAAACACCCTCTACCAACCTTGGCACGGCAACGCAGAACTTCACTGGCAACGCGCACACACCCTAGC
>JAIRPB010000110.1 GCA_031257305.1 Azoarcus sp. | reverse complement strand
ATGGCTTATGTCTACCAACTCAACGAAGCCATGACCAACGACCAGCCCATCCCGCCGCCGCCCACCAACTTGCCCGTGCCGGCGGATATGGATCCGGGGCCGCCGGAGGAAGGGTAGGCAAAAACTCGCCATGACGGGCCGGGTGTTTGCCCGCCGTCCGTGGGTGAGCGGGAAGATTTCAGGATGCGGGTTTTGCCCTCTCCCCTCGTGGGAGAGGGTGGCGCGAAGCGCCGGGAGAGGGGGAGGGCGAGCATTGCTCGCCCCAACGCCCGTACAGCGTGACCATTCAGGGCGGGCCATCGCCCGCTAACCCGCTCCCCGGCCCCTCACCCACAAGGGGAGAGGGGTACACAGCAGACAGGCCGGCCCGGTTTTTTAGGGGCGGGTTTCAAATTCGCCCCTACGGTTGCATCATTGCGAGGCGCAAGGCGGCTTGAGCAATACCCCGCATCAACCCAGCCCCAGCTTTTGCGCAAGCAGCCCAAGCCATTCGCGCAACGCCATCCACCCCGTGACTGTTGAGCCAGCATTAGGCAGCATGTTCAAGACGGGGTCTTTGTGATGGCTACCTAACCAGCCTGTGGGTGCGGCAAGCACCTCAAACCCCCGTGATTCAAATTCAGCTACGGAACGGCGCATGTGGAAGGCGCTTGTCACGAGAACAATCCGCTGGATGCCTTCGCCTTGGAGTAACGCGGCGCTTTTTTCGGCATTGAGTTTCGTGTTGAGCGAAACGTTCTCCTCCCAGCGGACAGCGACGTTGAAATCCTCTTCTAGCACGGCCTTCATCAAAGCCGCCTCTGGGGTTCTCCCGCCGGGTGCGCCGCCGCTAACCAGCACCGGTAGCCCTAATTCCCGTGCCAGCCGTGCGCCGTAGCGCAAACGTTCGAGCGTGTAGATACTGACCGTATCGCGGCCGCCGTATTCGGGCGCGTCAATCATGCGCCCGCCGCCAAGAATCACAATTGCCTGTGCGCTACGCGCTTCCTCAATCTGGAGTGGTGCAGTAGGCTCTAGCCGTGCTAACAAAAGATTGACCGAAGCCGGTAGCGAAGCCAGCAACCCAAGGATAAATCCTGCCCAAACCAAGGCCACCCCGCCGCGCTTGCGTAGCCGAATAAGGATTAACCCGATGAAAGTCAGGATGAAGAGCAATAACGGCGGCAAAAAAAGCGCCGAAAGTACCTTCTTTAGCCAGAACATAAAAGCTAAAACAACAGCCGCCATACTATTTCCTTGAATGAAAAACAGAAGTATTATTAACGTTAATGGAAAGCAATAGCTCAATAATTACTCTAGCGCGGGTTTTTTGTATATTTTCTTGGAGTAACAGATTATGCGGCAATTTATTTGGAGTTTGATCGCACTGCTGTTGTCCTATGGCAGCTGGCAGGTAATCCGCGCCCTGTTTGTCGGTTCCCGTCAAAAAACAGACTCCCAAAATATCAAAAATCAGAGGGAACCCATTTTGGGCAATGACTTTCTCAATTATTTGCCTAAGTCCTCAAAAGAACCTGAACTGGGTTCAACCGTCGCAGTTTATTCGCATAACCAGCCGGATATTGATGAGTCCAATAAACTGGCTGAAGATTCAAAAGCGCCCTTAGATTCTTTTGCTGTCGAACTCGAATTACAGCGCCTCCGGCTTGAACTCGGCGCAATGCGGGAAACATTTGAAGCACAGCAAAAGGAAATTAGCAGCTTGCAAGTACGCCTAGAACATTCGTCAAAGCCTGATTACAAACGCGCACCCATTACCGCCGCGCCTGAGCCGGACACTTCACCTGAATATGATGAGGCACTCGCGCTAGCTCGCCGCGGAATGATGGCGGATGCCATTGCCTCACGCTGCGGCATCACCCGCGCCGAGGCTGATTTAGTCGCATCTCTCGCCGCAAGAGGAAAACAACGGGAGGCAGCAAGAAAACTGTCATGAGACGTAGAAGAGTTTCGTTTTCCCCCGACCCGCGCCGAACCGCCCTAAAACGCGCCGCAATTGCCGTTGTAGCGGCGCTGGTGCTACTGCTAGGGGTGCTATGGTTTGGCAGTAACGAAAAACAGCCTTCAAGCCAAAGCGATGACGCCCAGGCCCAAACCTCTTCCCCATCCGCCGATACGGCTCCCGCCACCGACACGCCCTCTGCCACAGATACCGCTCCCACAGCGGATTCCGTGCCCGTGCCAGATGTCGCCCCTCCTGTGACGCCAACACAAACCGTCACTGAAGCCGTCCCCAGAACCGAAGAAAAAACACGTCCGCCCACGCTTGAAACGCACGAGGCACAACAGCCGCCTGCAATACCCCCGAAAACTCAAAAACAAACCGCCTCCAGTCCCGGAAACAAAACCCCTTCCGCCCCGCTTATGGCGGATACCCCCCCGGCAACACATTCCACACTGCCCGCCCCGTTGACGAATGGGTATTATGTTCAGCTTGGCGTGTTCGATGCCACGGACAATACAAACAGATTGCTTGAAAATGCCAGCGCATTGGGGTTGCCAGCGCACGTCCAGTCACGGGTACTGGTTGGCCCTTTCCGAAACAAGCGCGAGGCTGAAGCGGCGCGTAGCCGCCTGAAGGAACTTGCAAAAGGTATTGTCGTGCGGCCGCAAAAAACTGCGAAAGCGCCAAACAAGCCTCCTGCAAAATCCCGACGCCGCGCAAGACAAACCGTCGGGGAGCAAAAATGAAAATCGAAAATCCGGTATTAGGCATCATTGAAATTGCTGACGACAAAGTCATCGAATTTCCGGCAGGGCTGCCAGGATTCGCAAACTTACACCGCTTCGCGCTTCTGCACGAAGAAGGCGGCGACGGCAACGTGCTTCTTCTCCAAAGCCTGGACGATGCCAGCGTAATGTTCTCGCTCACCGGCCCGGAGCAGCTGGGCATCACCTACGAGTTTCCGCTTTCAGATGCAGAAACTGCGTCGCTACGCTTGTCCAGCCCAAATGATGCCGTGGTCGCCGTCATCGTCCGCAAAGGCGACGATGCCCCTGCCAGCGCCGGCCTGCGGGCCAACTTCATGGCGCCTATCGTCATCAACATCCGCCAGCAGCGCGGGTTGCAAAAGATTATCGAGAAGGGCAATTGCGACATCATCCTGCGTGTGCGCGGCTAAAAACCGCAGGCCAGTCATAACAGGCTATCATCCCAAGGGGCACGGCATCGTCGCCGTGCCCCTTTGCTTTTTTAGGAGACAGCCGTGCAGCGCAACATCATTTCCACGCCCAAAGCACCTGCCGCTATCGGCATTTATTCGCAAGCAATACGTGTTGGCAATACTGTTTATTGTTCGGGCCAAATCGGTTTAGCGCCAGAATCAGGACAATTGGCTGAAGGGTTCGAGCCGCAAGCTATCCGCGTTTTTGAGAACCTAAAAGCTGTGATTGAAGCGGCGGGCGGTACTCTCGCGCAAGTCGTGCGCACCACCCTCTATCTCACCGACTTAAGCTATTTCGGCAAAGCCAATGAAATTATGGCGCGTTACTTTTCCGAGCCTTATCCGGCCCGCGCCGCCGTTGGCGTCAAAGAACTGCCACGCGGCGCGCTGTTTGAGGCAGATGCCATTGTTGTTCTCGGTTAACTCCCCGCGCACAGCATGAAACCGGATGTTTGGCCGGCTTCAGGCAGCCGACTAGCGGGTTTGCTTGCCAAACTCGACATCCGCCGCCCTGAAGACATCCTGCTCCACCTCCCCCTGCGCTACGAGGACGAAACCCGGCTTACCCCTATCCGCGAAGTGCCGCCCGGCTCAACCGCGCAAATTGAAGCTGAAATCATCTCGTGCGAAGTCACCCTGCCGCGCCGCCAGTTACGCGCCTGTCTGCGTGACAAAACAGGCGCTGAAATCATCGCCCGCTGGATTCACTTTTACCCTTCGCTCAAAAAACAACTCGAACCCGGCCGCTGGGTCAGGCTATTCGGCGAAGTGCGCGGCGGTTTTTTTGGCGTTGAGATGGTGCATCCGCGCCTGCATTTCGTAGAACAGGGCGAACCTCTCCCGCAAACACTTACCCCCGTCTATCCCACCACCGCCGGGCTGGGGCAAATCACCCTATGCCGGCTAGTCGATTTCGCGCTCGGCACCGTGCCGCTTGATGAATTTCTGCCCGCCGCCATCCAACAAAAACTGGCGCTACCCGGATTTGCCGAAGCCATCCGCACGCTGCACCGCCCGCCCCCCAATACCCCGGCGCAATTATTAGAAGAACGTAGCCATCCGGCATGGATGCGGATGAAATTTGAAGAATTGCTTGTACAGCAATTATCGCTACGCCGCGCCTACAACGCCCGCCGCGAACATAACGCCGTCTGTCTGCCGCCGCGCCAGACGCTTACCCGCGCCCTTCACGAACACCTACCGTTTGCCCTCACCGCAGCGCAGCGCCGGGTTATCCATGAAATTGCCGCAGATATGGCCGCGCAGCACCCCATGCAGAGGCTCCTGCAAGGCGACGTGGGCAGCGGTAAAACCATCGTTGCCGCAACCGCCATGCTGCAAGCCGCAGAAAACGGCTGGCAAGCCGCGCTCATGGCCCCCACCGAAATCCTTGCCGAACAGCATTACCGCAAACTCGCCGCATGGCTTAATCCGCTTGGCATCAGCATCGCTTGGTTATCAGGCGGGCGTAAAAAACGCGAGCGCGAAGCCGCGTTAGAACAACTGCAAAGCGGAGAATGTTTAATTGCCGTGGGTACCCATGCCCTCACCGAAAACCCGGTTGGCCTGCCCCGTCTGGCGCTGGCGGTGGTCGACGAACAGCACCGCTTCGGTGTGCGCCAGCGTCTGGCATTGCGCGAAAAAGGCATCAGCGGAATACGTCCCCACATGCTGATGATGTCCGCAACTCCCATCCCGCGCACCCTCGCCATGACCCACTACGCTGACCTTGATGTTTCCACGCTAGATGAACTGCCCCCCGGGCGCACCCCCGTCCACACCCGGTTAGCCTCCACTGCGCGGCGCGGGGAAATCATGGACCGCCTCAAAACGGCCTGTCTCAAAGGCCAGCAAGCCTACTGGGTTTGCCCGCTTATTGAAGAATCCGAAGCCCTGCAACTCAAAACCGCGCTAGAAACTTGGGAAACCCTAAAAACCGCCCTCCCAGAACTCCGTATCGGACTCATTCATGGCCGTCTCAAAGCAGCAGAAAAAACCGCCACGATGGAGGCTTTTGCCGCAGGCGAACTCGACGTGCTGGTTGCCACTACGGTTATCGAAGTCGGCGTCGATGTCCCCCGCGCCAGCTTAATGGTCATAGAACACGCAGAACGCTTCGGGCTTGCGCAATTGCACCAGCTACGCGGCCGGGTAGGGCGCGGCACGGCGCAATCCTCGTGCATCCTGCTGTACGAGCCGCCCTTGTCTGGCAACGCACGCGCACGGCTCAAAGTTATTTTTGAGCACACGGATGGTTTTGCCATCGCCCGCGAGGATTTACGCATCCGCGGCCCCGGCGAGTTCATCGGCGCGCGCCAGAGCGGGTTGCCGCTTCTGCGCTACGCCAATCTTGAACAAGACGCAGAACTCATCGAATCCGCCCGCGATACCGCTGCCCAACTGCTTGCCAGCGAACCGCAAGCCGCAGACGGCCTGCTCACGCGCTGGCTTTTGGGGCGGGAAGGGCTGTTGCAAGCGTAATATCCATCGCAGTGGCTAAAAATCTTCACATCCGAGACAAGAAAAAACCATTCGCCCCCGCTATGCGTGTCTATTTTTCTGATTCTCAAATCCCTGATACATTGCGCCCTAACCCATCCATGCCCTAATGCGGATACCTAACGTGCCCCAACCTTCCCCCGCCCCAAAATTTCCGACGATTACCGTCGGTTTGCGCCCTTTTGATTCTGACGAACCGCCTGCCGTGTCTAGCCTACTGGCTACGATTTATGCGTTGCCCAGCGGCGCGGTTCATCTTGAATATGCGCTTGAGGGGCACATCGATGCGTTGTGCATCCCGCAGGCGGAGGAACCCTCGCAAGACCCGCTGTGGCAGCACACATGCTTTGAGGCGTTTATCTCTGTGCCCGAGGGGGAGTATTACCGCGAGTACAATTTTTCGCCTTCTGGGTTGTGGGCAACGGGCGAGTTTCTGCATTACCGCGAGAACATCACGCTGCTTGAAGGCGAAAAATCCATCACGCTGCCCGTTGGATGCAAACAGTCTGATACCCGGCTCACGCTTACGGCTGAAGTGCCGCCTATTTTATTGCCCGCCAGCCCTATCCTGCGGGTTGGGCTGACGGCGGTCGTGGAGTACAGCGATGGCCATCTCGGCTATTGGGCACTCCATCATCCTGATGACCGCCCGGATTTCCATCATCCCGGCGGCTGGACTCTACGGCTCGATACCCGGCAGGTGACACGATGAAAACATTATTTGGCCTTGACCGTTTGCTGGCGGACCCCGCGCTGGCCCGTCCGCTCACCGGACGCCGCGTGGCGTTGCTGGCGCATCCCGCTTCAGTCACGGAAAACCTTGTCCACGCGCTGGATGCGCTGTCTAGCTTGCCCCACGTCAAACTATCCGCCGCGTTCGGGCCGCAGCACGGGCTTCGGGGCGACAAGCAAGACAACATGGTCGAGTCGCCTGATTTCATCGACCCTACCTATGGCATCCCCGTTTTCAGCCTTTATGGCGAAACGCGCCGCCCAAGCGGGGCGATGATGGAGCATTTTGATGTCATACTCATCGACTTGCAGGATTTGGGATGCCGCATCTATACCTTCATCACCACATTGCGCTACGTGCTAGAAGAGGCGGCCCGCCACGGAAAATCGGTTTGGGTACTCGACCGCCCCAACCCAGTGGGCCGCCCGGTAGAAGGTTTGCTGCTACGCACCGATTGGGAAAGTTTTGTCGGCGCGGGCGCGATGCCGATGCGCCACGGCCTCACGCTAGGCGAACTCGGGCATTGGTTTATTGCCGCGATGAAACTCAATGTAGATTACCACGTCATTAAAATGTCGCATTGGCAACCCGATGCCGCGCCGGGTTACGGCTGGCCAGAAGAGCGCGCTTGGGTGAACCCAAGCCCCAACGCGGCCACGCTTTCGATGGCCCGCGTTTATGCGGGAACCGTGATGCTTGAGGGCACCACGCTTTCCGAGGGGCGCGGCACCACGCGCCCGCTTGAGCTTTTTGGCGCGCCCGGAATCAGCATTCCCGCCCTGCTTGCCACGATGCGCCAGATTGCGCCCCAATGGTTAGAAGGATGCCATTTACGTGAATGCTGGTTTGAGCCGACTTTCCACAAACACGTCGGGCAACTCTGCGCGGGCATACAAATTCATGTTGAGACGGCGTATTACCGCCACAACGCTTTCCGCCCGTGGCGCTTAATGGCGCTTTTTTTCAAGGCGCTGCGCCAGATTGAACCCGGCTATCCGCTGTGGCGCGATTTCCCCTACGAGTACGAACATAACCGCCTAGCCATTGACCTCATCAGCGGCAGCCCGCTACTGCGCAAATGGGTGGATGACGACGCCGCCATGCCCGCCGATCTCGACTCGCTCGCGGCGGCGGATGAAAAGGCTTGGGAAGAAGAACGGCGGGGGGTTATGCTTTACGATTAACCTAGGTCTGGTTTATCCCGCCGTGGGCGGTATAAAGGGTCAGCCCCAACAAAAATCAGCCTACGGCGGAATGCGATGGGGCTTTCTTTAAGCAAGGTGGCTTTAAGCGATTCTATGCCACATGGAAAATAAGGGCTTTTGAGGAAGCGCCCCCTCTGGTTTGTCCACGCTGGAATCGGTAGGCAATACCGCCTCGCAAGATGCTCGGCAACTGCCGCGTAGTAAGCGTCATGGCGGCCGTGGCCTTCGAGGGGCGGCTCAATTTCCAGCATTTGTGCTTTGGCTTCAGGGTTCTGCTCAATATAAAACTCATCCAAAAATTCGCGCAGAAAAGCATCTGTATCGCCATATTTTTGCCCCAGCATTGAGACTTCCGTCAGTGTGCGGGGACGCCGGTTGGCGGGAGGCAGCGAGCTGGGAAGTGCCGTCATATCCTTGCCTTTGTCAGTGAGTGCGGTGTTTTTCAGCCGCCCAAGTATAATCCGCCCCCAAGCCCCCAAATACGGACTCATGCCCCATTACGCTCACCGCTGTTCTTTCTGATAATTCTTTCCGGGAAGTTCCCACGATGAAAAACGCCGCCCTCAAAATATTTGCCTGTAACGCTAACGAGCCGCTTGCTAAAGAAATCTGTAGCCGGCTTGGGATGCCGCTGTCCCAAATCGACATTTCGCGCTTTTCTAACGACAACCTGCATGTGCAGATTCTGGAAAACGTGCGTGAGCGCGATGTGTTTGTGGTGCAGTCTTTCACCGCGCCGGTGAGCGACCACATCATGGAATTGCTGATTACGCTAGATGCGCTGCGCAGTGCCTCGGCACAGCGCATCACGGCGGTGATTCCTTATTACTCCTATGCGCGTTCAGATAAAAAAGATAAGCCCCGTATTTCGATTACCGGCCGCTTGATGGCCGATATGCTCGTCACCGCCGGGGCAAACCGCGTACTGACGATGGATTTGCACGCCGACCAAGTGCACGGGTTCTTCAGCGTACCGGTCGACCATCTCACTGCGGTGCCTGTGATTGCGGAGCACTTCCGTAGCCGCCATGACCTCACGAACATGGTAGCCGTGGCCACCGACGCGGGCGGCGCCAAACGGGTCGGGCGCTTCTCGGAACGGCTCGGCATCCCGATGGCGATTATCGACAAACGCCGCATCACCGACACGATGGTGAAACAAGGGCAGGTAGTCGGCGACGTAAGCGGGCGGGACGCGGTCATTTTTGAAGATGAGATTTCCACCGGCGGCACGCTTATCTCAACCATCGAAACCCTGCGTGCCGCCGGCGCAAAAAGCGTCCATGCGGGCGCGGTGCATGGCGTACTGTGCGGCCCTGCTATCGAGCGTTTGCGCGAAGCGCCTATTGATTCTGTCGTCGTCACCAATACCGTGCGGGTTTCGACGGAAAAACAGCTCGATAAACTCACCGTGCTCACCGTCGCGCCGCTTTTTGCCGCCGCGATTGAGCGCATCCATAGCGGGGCAAGCGTGGGGGCGCTGTTTGCGTGAAGCAGACAAAAATCAACCACGAAATGAACGGTTTTCGTCCATTTTTATGACTATTCAATCTATGTATAGTCACGTGGCATTGCACGATTATTTTGAGGCTGAATATGCGCTATCTGGACACAGGCAATAGAAACAACTGGCAGGAGTGCCTTGAATACTGGCTTAACGAAACGCTCAAAGAACCGACGAGTATTACTGAGCTTAGGTTACAGACTGGTTACTTCTCGCTTGACGGTACAAAGCCTTTGATACCTGTATTGGAGCGGTTTGCGAAAAATGATTGTGTAACGAAGGTTTTAATTGGGTCAAATGATGGATGTACCCTGAAGAACGATGTTGCCAAGTTGATGCGGCACATGGATATACCTCGTTCCAATGGTTATCTTGGCATTGTTTATTTTAAGAATGGGATTTACCACCCGAAAACCTACCATGTCCGTCGTGCGGATGGTTCGGAAACTGCATTCATCGGCTCCGCCAATCTAACTTCTGCGGGACTTAGCCTTAATGTTGAAGCCGCTATCGCTCTTGATTCACGTGAGGGGGACGATACTCGCCAGATTTCTAAAATTGCCGCTGACATTGATGCTTGGTTTAACGACAAGCGCGACGGACTTACCGTAGTGACGGGTACAGACACATTGGACAAACTTTATGATGACGGAATCTTAGCAAGCGTCCCTCTGGCAAGGTCGGCAGAAAAAAGCAAGGAAAAAGGAGATGCTTCGCAAAACGATACCCATCCCAAACTTAATTCACTTTATCCGCCCCCCTCTGGCAAAATGCCTGCCCTTCCAGAAGAAGCCCTTCATAAGGAGAGTGAGGACAATATCGCCCCGGTAGTTTCAGTATTGCAAAATCCAAAACTTGCACGTGCTCGTTTGCTAGAGGCGGTGAAAAAACGCCAGGAAAGAAAACGCCAGGAAAATGCGAAGCATCCAGAGAATGATACTTTCGAAAGATCGATTGATATTATCAACGCTGACGATTTTGAAAGCGTTTTAGCTGAATTGCCAAAATTAGATCTTGATGTTGAAAATATCGCGGTGTCAATAGAGAGTGGCCAAATTAACGCAATCCCCAAGATTTTGACAGCAGTAGAAGCACTCGTTAATGTAAGTGACACTTTTAATAAATGTTGTATGAGTATTATAAAAAATCTACTCAAGTTCAAGTCATTGTCGTACAACGATTTGTCCGCATGTTTGACAGAGTCGCCGGAACCCCCACCTTCGCAGCCGGTTGTGTGTTATCACCCGGTCGGACTCAGTACCGCACAGGCCCAGAGGAAAACAACCAGACAGATGCTTTTAGCATTAAATATTGCGTCGGATGAGAAAAACCAAAGTGTTTCACTTAAAA
>JAIRPB010000183.1 GCA_031257305.1 Azoarcus sp. | reverse complement strand
GCATCGACGCCCTGCTAGACATGGGCCGCACCTGCATGAACGTCACCGGCGACATCGCCCTTGTCACCGTCGTCTCCAAGAGCGAAGGGACGCTGGATATGGAGAAGTGGGGGTAGGCGGCGTCGCCTGTTATGAAGGGGCGGCATAATGCCGCCCTTAAAGGAGATGAGGGATGTATTGATATATAAAACCGTATGGTATTTTTCCCATTTCCGTTGCTTTTCTTTTAGGCGGATGAGCAACACCACAGCGATATGTGCCAATAAACCGGGAAGCATTAAGACCCGATGCTTAAATCATCCATCCTTTTTTATACTGGCGAGGAAAAATCCATGTAATACTCATCATTATCGAATTTATAGAATATTACATTAGTCCGTCCATAGCGGTCTAAATCCTGCCTTGTCACAAACGCTCCGTTTGGTAATCCTAATCTATTTCTAAAATATTCCCCTAATAAGCTGTTGTTCAAAGGGGTATGTATTGTCTGGCCCTGTTCGTCTTTTTCTGCCCTTCGGCAGATAAAATATTTTGAATCATCAGTAACTACCCTAAAGTGCTGCGGAGCCTTCGGAAAGAAATCGCTGTTATAGACTTCTGGAGGCAGTTGGATATATGCTTGGTTAGGTTCACGTCCCGGTCTCTGTCCCCAATTTAATCCGCCCCTGCTTTGCACTTCTCTATTCCGGCTACTTAATAATGAGACAGTAACATGTGGAACAGTTTCGGCAAATCCAATATGCCGATCCTCGTGAAGATGTTTTCTATAATAATTTCCGTCATTATGGACACAAATCAATTCTTCGGCTTCCGGCTGATTACAGAAAATTGAATCCCCTTCCAATATTTGATAATATTGCTCAATGTTTTGGTCGCTTATTTCCGCTAGTGACTCACGTTGCTGATAAAAGGCGTTTCTTGTATAATTTGCTGAACCGATAAAAGCCTTATATATTCCTCTGTTTTTGTACCAGATGTATAATTTGCTGTGTACGGGAGGACCCTGATAAATATAACTGCATCTGAACCGTTCCTTAAAAGCATCAGTATTTGAATTCACAATACTCTGAAATCCATGATGATTGCTCATAGACAAACCATCACTTGGACACATGCCGACTAAAAGGGTAATACGAGCGTCTAAGTGTTTTGCATGTAAATCTTCTAAGTGGGCTGAAGCCATTGTAGATGTGGCATAACCTGAAATAATCTTGAGGCTATCCGCTCCTTCTTGACATGGCTTTATTAAAACTTCCTCATACAAGTTTGTATAAATCATGCTATGCTATACTCCGGTTCTTTTTCTAAAAAATAAGCCGCTTCAGAATTTTCAAGATTGTATAGTTCTCTCTGCGTTTCCTGAATTAGGGGTTGAAAATTATATTTTTCAGAATCATACTCGATACCTGCAAAGGTGTTTAAGACTGCTTCAAATATTATCCGTACCCCGTCAACGGGAACTGCCATACCAATCTGTTTGCGGACGCTTTCTTTTGAACCGATAAATTCAAATTCATCAGGAAAGGTTTGTAGGCGCGCCCGTTCCCTGTTTGTTAAGGCTCGATCTTCCGACCAATGATATACATGCGTTCCGCCCCCGCCGGAACCTGTTATTGTATATGCCGGTTTGTTAGGATCGAGCCGCCGATATATTTGGCTTATTTTTACCCCGGCAATATTCAGTTGTAATTCTTCCGGTATCTTGGCGGTAAAAGCGTTTTCTCCGGCTTTAATGTATTGCAACCGTTTTATTACGTCTTTCGATTGTTTTGTTAATTCATTGTTTTTAGCATCTTTTGGAATAGGCGGATTTTCAATAGCGTCTTTGCATGTTCGTTTTTTTGTTTCATACGGTTTTGTTGAAGGCACTTTATATACAACATTTTGATCTTTACGTATGCCGATTATTATTATCCGATGCCGAGCCTGCGGAACGCCGTATTCTTCAAATTTGTAAAGGTGTGGATACACTGAATAGCCTGTATCGTACATTTCCTTGAGAATTTTTGAAAACGCTGTGCCGTCATTTGAGTTGCGAAGACCACCGACATTTTCTGCCAGAAACCAAACAGGCTTAAATTTTTTCAGCGCCTTTATTCCATAATAATATAGTGGTCCATAAACACCGTCCATGCCTTTTTGTTCACCGACTACGCTGAAATCATTGCAGGGGAAGCCAAAAGCTAGGGCATCTATATCTGATATTTTTTGCAGAGCGTTATAATCTAATTTCCGAATATCTTTGCAGATAACCGTTTTTTCGTCATCGGCTACATTTTGAGTAAATGTTTCGCAAGTGTCTTTATCATAATCATTTGCCCAAGCATGTATGATTTTGTATTCGGGGTTGGTTATCTTTGCCGTAATTGCGGCATAGCCTATACCGCCGGGACCGCAAAACAATTCACCAAGACGAAATTCCATTTTTTACTCAACGTGATCGACTGTGTATTCTACCTAGGCTATGCCTTATGTGTCGCCGTGTCAAGAATCACGCAGTTCAGAAATGTTGTAGTTGCAATTGAGAGCGCGAGCCGCCCATTTATCAAACAGGCGTGGGCGGTCATTGTGCGGAGCAAGTCTGAATATCAGGCTCATTGCTTGCGTCTGGACGAAGAGCGAAGGCAGTGACCGACTGATGGGATTTTCCTCGCGTGTGCGTTCAGGCGACAGCGAAAATGTGGAAGGGTAAGCGGCTACGTTTTATTTTCCGCGTATTTTTGGCGCGGGGTTTTATCGGGGCGAAGAGGGTTGGATAAACGCCGCGCTGGATTATATATATGTCATTTTGTGTAGTGCACTTTGAGCGGTTCTGTTTGCGCTCAGTGAGGCAAAATTAACAGGCCGTAACCCTGCGCGGCCGTCTGCAAATAATTTGCGGCGGCGGCAATGTTTTATGCGGGCAGATATCGTGTGTTTTTAGGCTGGTGGTTACACACTGGCGTTATCCTCATCCTCCACTGCCGCCATTCCTCCGTCTGCGCGAATGACAACGGAATTATTATGGATGGGAGCTAGTCTCACCCACAAGCCCCCACCGCCCCGCAGGCCGTACAAAACTCGCAACCGTCCTTCTTAATCACCGTATGATTCCCGCATTCTTTGCATTGGGCGCCGTGCATGATTTTGGGTTCGCCGTCGGCGCGGGGGGATTCTAGGATGCCCATTTCGGCGACGGGATAACCGTTTTCGTCTAGGACGCCCAGCATGGCGTAGCGGTGGATGATGAGGCGGGCGATGTAGGCGACGGTGGAGGGGAAGGTCTGCTGTTTGCGGGAGCCGGGGACGAAGGCCATGAAGTCGCCTAGGGGTTCGGGGTAGTCGAGGAGTTTGCGTAGTTTCATGCCAATCCATGCGGGGTCCATGACGCGCATGTCTAGCGAGAGGACTCTTGTAAGGCCGTCGAGTGCTCTGGGGTAGTTGCCGGAGAGCCAGACGGAGTAGGGGCGGGTGACGCCGTCGGGCAGGGTGATTTCTTTGAGGCCGAGAATGAAATCTTCCGAGGTGGCGGGGTTGTGGATGTCGACGGTCCAAGAGAGCGTGCCGTCCGTGCCGGTTTTGGGTTCTTCTAGGCTAAAGAGGGTGTCGAGCACAGGGGTGGGGTCCGCGTGGGTGAAGGTGCCGAGCTGTTCGCAGCGGTAGCGGACGATTTGTGCGAAGGCGGAGACGATGCCGGGGACGAGTTTCTTTTCGCCGTGGGGCGGGAAGGGGAGTTCTAAGGACTTTTCGCCGATGGTGGCGGCCAGGGTGTCGAGCTTGAGTTTGAGCCAAGCGTGGTCGTTGGTGCGCATGTCCATCGACAGGGTTTTGGCAACCGCGCCTAAGCCGCGTGGCTGGTCCGCGCCGTTGACCCATACCTCGAAAGGCGAGGTGCGGTTGAACATGTCGATTGAAACACTGACTTCGCCCACGAAAAGGGCAAACCCGCCGGCCGGGGCGTCAATCATGTAAGTCCAAGCGAGGTTGCCTCCGGGCAGGACGGGGCGTCCCGGCCAGCGCAGGCTGGCGAGGACCGGGGCAGGGAGGTTTTTGATGGAGAGGCGGCGGTTGGCGTTTGGGAGGTCGACATCCTGCGGTTTTTTCTGCTCGTTGGCGGGGGCGATAGACAGCACCGGGGCCAGTACGCTGTTGGGGCGGTAGGTGGCGAGTCCTTTTAGGCCCGATTTCCACGCCGAGAGGTAGAGACCTTCAAAATCCGGGTAGGGGTAATCCTCTGGGACATTGACGGTTTTGGAAATAGAGGTGTCCACATAGGGCGCGACGGCGGCCACCATGTCTTTGTGCGCGGCGGCGGAAATTTCGAGCGCGGTCACAAACCACGGCGGCAGGTTGCTGATGTCCCCGCCTAAATGGCGATAGAGCCGCCAAGCGTAGTCTTCGACGCTGTGTTCTTTGAAATCCCCTTCTGCCGTGCGTTTGCGGCGCGTGTAGGTGTAGGAGAAGGGCGGTTCGATGCCGTTAGAGGCGTTGTCTGCAAAGGCGAGGCTGATGGTGCCGGTGGGCGCGATGGAGAGCAGGTGCGAATTGCGGATGCCGTGTTTGCGGATGCGGTCTTTTAGCGTGGCGGGCAAACGGGAGGCGAAAGTGCTGCCGGAAAGGTACAAATCGGCATTGAAGAGCGGGAACGCGCCGCGTTCGCGGGCAAGCTCTACGGATGCCGCGTAAGCGCGGTCACGCAGGTATTCCGCGATTTGCCGGGCTTGTTCGCGGGCTTCTTCGGTGTCGTAACGCTTGCGTAGCATGATAAGCGCATCGCCTAGGCCGGTGAAGCCTAAGCCGATACGGCGTTTTGAGCGGGCTTCTTCCTGTTGCTGTTCTAGCGGCCAATGGGTGCTGTCGAGTACGTTGTCGAGCATGCGGATGGCCACGTCGATGACTTTGCCAAACCCGTTGAAATCGAACGCGGCGTTTTCAGAAAACGGCTCTTGGATGAAAAGCGTGAGGTTGATGGAACCGAGGCAGCAGCAGCCGTAAGGCGGCAGGGGCTGTTCGGCGCAGGGGTTGGTGGCTTCGATGGTTTCGCAGTAATTGAGGTTGTTGTCTTGGTTCATGCGGTCCAAGAAAAGGATGCCCGGTTCGGCATGGTCGTAAGTTGACCGCATGATTTGTGCCCAGAGGTCGCGTGCCTCAACTTTGCGGTATACCCAAAGCCCTTCATCCAGTTGGTACGCGCCGTTGGCTTTAACGTCTTCGCTAGGTTCTGCTTTGTGGATAAGTTCCACCGTCCCGCCCTTTTCAACGGCCCGCATGAACGCATCCGTGACGCCGACGGAAATATTGAAATTGGCTAAATCGCCCTTGTCTTTGGCGTGGATGAATTCCTCAATATCGGGATGGTCACAGCGCAGGACTCCCATTTGCGCACCGCGCCGCGCGCCGGCCGATTCCACGGTTTCGCATGAACGGTCGAACACGCGCATGTACGAAACCGGGCCGGAGGCGCTGGAAGCTGTGCCGCGTACCATCGCGCCTTTAGGACGGATGGAGGAAAAGTCATAACCCACGCCGCCGCCGCGCCGCATGGTTTCCGCCGCTTGGGCCAGCGCCGTGTAGATGCCGGGACGCCCGTCGACAGCGTTGGTCACGGAGTCGCCCACCGGCTGTACGAAGCAGTTGATGAGCGTTGCCGCCAGCGGGGTGCCCGCCGCGCTGTTGATGCGCCCCGCAGGTACAAACCCCCGTTCTTGCGCTTCCAGAAAACGCGCTTCCCAATAGGCCCGTTTGTCCTCCGCCTCAAGCGTGGCCAGTGCGTGCGCGACGCGCTGGCGCACTTCGTGCACGGTTTTTTCATTGCCTTTGGCATATTTCTCAACAAGGACTTCGGCGGAAATTTCCTGTGCGGCGAGGGGGCTTGCGATGGGTTTGGCGGGGGATTGGGCGGTCATGCTCATGATGGGGGTTCCCGGTTTCAAGAAATCAACAAGGCACGAAGCATACTGCCGTGCGCTAAGATTTGCAAAAATATGTTTATCTATATAAACAATCAGTTACCGTTTTTCTTTGTATGTCAAGAGTAATTTTTTCACTATATATAGTATTTAGATGAGGCTCGCGTACCCGCTGTAAATAGCTGTGAGCGAGGTGTTTTTATGGAAGCCCTGAACAGAACCCAATACCCGTCATTGCGAGCCGAAGGCGAAGCAATCCAAGCCCCGTCACAACGGCGGCATTTTTGGATTGCCACGGCGCTGCGCGCCTCGCAATGACGGGGTTAAATTTGAGTGGTTCAGATAGCCCTTACCGCCCCGCCAAATCCGCCAGTGTTTCATTGCCTAGGCGTAAACCTTCTTCCAAGCGGTGCGCGATATGGCTTGCTTTTTCTTCTTTGACCCCAGCGGCGAGTTTCCATGCCTCCACATCGAGCGCGAAGCGGCGGATGATTTCAGCAAGGGGGATTTGCGACGGGGCGCGGGTCAGAACCCAGTCGCCATCATCAGTACGGCTCACCCATCCTGCTTCAGCGAGTTTGCCTAGCACATCTTCCGCGTGATATTCAGACAAAGGGGCATATTCACGTAGCGATGCGAAACGGGTCGGTGCGCCATCGGCTTGCGCGCGGGTCAGATAAACCAGCATGGTGACGGCCGCCCATGCCTCGCAACCCGGGAAAGGCGCGATAACCCGCCTACGTTCGGCAAAGACGGGCAGTGTTGCCGTGGCAATGGCACCGAGCAGTACCACAATCCACGACATGTAAACCCAGACCAGAAAAATCGGCAGCACCGCGAAAGTGCCGTACACCAGCGTGTAAGACGGGAAACGGGCCAGAAAAAGCCCGAATGCGCGCTGCATCAGAAAAAAGACAATGGCCGCCGCCAGCCCGCCTGCAAGCGCATGCGCAAAACGCACTTTGTGGTTAGGCACGGCAAAGTACAAGAAAACGAACAGGACGCTCAATAAAAGCGGCGCCAGCAACCGGGCGGAAACCGGTCCGAGCCAGTCCAGACTGGGTGACAACTGCATTGAAAGGCTCACCAGATAGCCTGTCACAACAATGCTGCCGCCGAGGATGATGGGACCTAGCGTGAGCACGAACCAATAAACGGTGATGCGCAGCAGCAGGGGGCGCGGCTGGCGCACGCCCCAAATCTGGTTGAAAACGCGCTCGATGGTGGCTAACAGCATGAGCGACGTGACGGCCAGCATGGCGCTGCCGATAAGGGTGAGGCTGCTTGCTTTTTCGGAAAATTCCAGCGCGTAAGTGCTGATAGCCTTATCTGGCAAGATATTTTCTTGCAAGAAATTTTGGAGCGAGGATTCGATGGCGTCCATTCCCGGCACATGCCCAAACGCCATAATCGTAACGGTCACGAGCGGCACTAAAGAAAGCAGGGTGGTATACGTCAGGGACCCGGCCACCTGCGGGCAGCGGGTTTCCAGAAAACGCTCGTAAAACAGCACGATGAAATCACGCAATGAGCGGGGAAAAGTTTTTGGGGACATGGTTTTGAGGGCAGGGGTTTGAGAGGCAGGGCTAGCGCGATTGGCCCCTCGGTAAAGCCGCGCGCGCATGGCCTACTGCGGTCACGAACAAAAGAACAGACAATCCGATTTCTACACGGGCCAGCATACCCGTGATGCCAGAATCATTAAATCCCCACGCTCCTTCAAGAAAATACAGCATCACGGCCATTGAGAGCCATTGGCTGGTATAGCGCCGCCCGAAAAAAACACCCGGCAGGGCCGCTACCAGCGGCACGGCTTTGAGGACGAGGAAAAGAATAAGGGTAAAAGTTGAACTTCCCGTGCGCAGCGGAATTAACCAGCTTTCACTGAGCGCGTAAAAAATAATGAGCGCCAACAACGCCGCTTGTTCCAGCCTATTCCAAATACGGGGGGTCATAACCGCCATTCCTGTCAACAAAAAACACCGCTTTAGGGATTTGCTTTGTAAAGCCTAAAGAACCGTGGGATTTTACCCGGAACATCTTTAAGTTTAGAGGCGCAAGTAATGGAGTCCCCCGTTCTGGCTTGGCGTCCCGTGGCTCGTGCGAAACGCACTGGAATCGGTTTCTGTGACGGGATGGCAAGCAGGATGCTTGCCTTACGTTTAGTTCCTCCCCTCCCAAACACCGGCTTCTGTGACAATCCAGTTCATGGCGCAGTCATGGGGTTGGGGAAAAACGTCGCGCTCACGGGCCAGCTCAAAGCCTATTCCCACCGCAACGGTTTTGATTGCGGCCAGTGTGCGGTCAAAATAGCCGCCGCCGTAACCGAGGCGGTATCCCCGCGCATCAAAGGCATTGAGCGGGATGAGCATTACATCTGGCGTGACACGCTCCCCTTGTGATGGAAACGGGATGCCATGTGCGCCGAGGGTGAGTTCTGCCCCCGGAGTCCAGCGGCGGAAAACGAGCGGTGCATCTTGCCGTTCCACAACCGGCAAGGCCGCGATGCAGTTTGCATTTTCAGATAACCATTGCTCAACCCATTTACAGCAGTCAGCTTCGGCGCGGTGCGGCCAGCAAAAAGCGAGCACATGCGGCGCAAGCTGCCCAATGAGCGTGTCGAGATGCCCCATGATGGCCGCTTCCCACATGGCGCGTTTTTCAATCGGGGCGGCCTCGCGCACCGCCAGCGCGCGTTTGCGAATCATGCCGCGACGCACTGCGGGGCTGTCGGGCGGGGGGGATTGGCTCATCATTCTAGGTTTCGGCTTTTCGGAGTTATTCTTAGAGCATTCAAGAGGGGAATTGTGGGGCATTTAATGAGGGTCATTATTGAGCGGCAAGACAATGTAGCGTGTTGGTGCAAAAAATTGCTCGTTTTATTGCAGTGGTTATAATAACCACTATGAAAAGCAGCGATATAATCAAACGACTGGAATCAGAGGGATGGGTACTGCAAAACACACGCGGAAGCCACCATGTTTTCAGGCATCCTAACAAGGGAGGGCATATCAGCGTACCTCACCCAAAAAATTTAGGGGTTGGCTTGTCGCACAAGCTACTTAAACAGGCAGGTCTAAAGTAAGGGTGTCCCTATGAAGTTTGTTATTGCCATTGAACCCGCTACGGATTCTTCTGATTTCGGCGTGGCTGTACCCGACTTGCCGGGATGTTTTTCGGCAGGAAAAACACTTGACGAAGCTCTGGACAACGCGAAAGAAGCGGTCGACGTATGGTGTGAGGCGGTCATTGAAGATGGCGGGGATATTCCCGTAACCCGCTCGCTTTCATATCATCAAAAAAACCAAGAATTTGATGGCTGGGTGTGGGCCGTAATTGATGTTCCCGTGGAGCGTTATTTTGGTCCTGCCGAAAAGCTCAACATCACAATACCGCGCATGTTGCTGGCAAGAATTGACAATTACGTAAAATCGCACGGGATAACGCGATCCGGTTTTTTGGCTGAAGCGGCAAGAAAGGTTATTTTTTCGGGATAAAACTCCTCGCTTTAATCATCTTCCCGAATCGTCACCATCTCGCTTGATTTGCCGAAAATCCACGTGACGCCCAATCCGCCAAACCAAGCGTATTTGCGCTCTACCAGCGGGCTGTCGTCAAAAGCCGCGCCGTGCAAAGTGTCGTAACGCACAAAACCGCCCACCCAGAAGTTATTAAAACGTTTTGAAAGGGAGGTAATAAATTGTGACCCGGAATAACCGCCCGATGCGCGGTAGGCCGGGCGGCCGGGCTGCGCGTAGCGCGGCTCAACCTCGTAAAAATATTTGTGTTGGCGGGCATTCGCAAAGATGGGGCCTGCCATGACCCCAAAATTCCAGCCTGAATTAAAAAGGGGCGAGTTGTAATTGAGGGCGGGCGAAAAAACTAAGCCGGCATATCTCACCCCGCCCCGGACGGTATACGCCGCACGGACGGGCAAACGCAAATCAAGCCGCCGCGCTTTCGTCTCCCCGCTGCGCCATAGGTTAACCAACAGCGAAGGGCCAAATTCCACCGTGGGCTGTAAATCAGGCATCCCCCGGCGCGGCCCGCTGTGACGGCTTTTTACGGGCAGCGAAGCAGAAAAACTCATGTTCAGCTCTATCCGGTCGCTATCAAAAAGCGTACCGCGCACACCATTACGGTCCGACTTGAGAAACTTGCCGCGATAAACAAGATAGGGCGTAGGCAACATCCACACGCCTTGGTGGGCCGACCCTCGGTAATCCGGGAACGACAGCGCGCCCACGCCGATACCGGCTTCCCACAGGGGTTTTTCCTCGCTTGCTGCTGATAAAGGCATCAGCAAAACGGCCAGAACCGCAATCCATTTTGAAAAGGCGCTTTTCACATCATCTCCCGCATCGGCCCAAAATTATTGAAAAGAGTATCGGCATAAAGCGACAACCCGTGACTATACCGCAGCGGGGGGCACGGCGTTTTTATTGAGGGCATGACTCGTGGCGTTTTGCTTCAACCAGATTTCAAAACACGCTACGGTAATGGCGAAAGCATCAAAAATATTGTAGGCATCGCTGTTACGCCTGTAATACTGCGTTTATCGCCGTGACTATCGCCAAAGGTATCTGTTGTATTGTTCCGCAGGGGTTATCGGCAAGACGGCACTTGTCGCCGATAGGCC
>JAIRPB010000033.1 GCA_031257305.1 Azoarcus sp. | reverse complement strand
TCTGGGAGGGCGATTTGGCGGACGAGTTTATCGGGGCCGGACATGCGGGTGTGGCGGTTTTTTTGGACGAGGGCGATGACTTTTACGGGGTCTATCGGGGCGTTTTTGCCAAACTGGATGGTGATTTGCGTGGGGGAAGCGTCGAGTTTGAGGATGTGCCAAGGGCGCAGTATCTGGCGTAGGCGGTGCGTTTCGATGAGGGCCTGCGTTTGCGGGGGGAGTTTGCCGAAACGGTCGGTGAGTTCTTCGCGCAACGTGATGAGTTCGTCGTCGTTCTCGCAGTTTGCGAGCCGTTTGTAGAGCGTGAGGCGCTCTTGCACGTCGGGACAATAGTCGGTGGGCAGCAGGGCGGGGGTATGCAGGTTGATTTCGGAGACGGCCTCTGCGGGGTCGGCAAAGTCGGCTTCTTTGCCGGATTGCAGGGCGCGCACGGCGCGGTTGAGCATTTCGCTGTAAAGGGAAAAGCCGATTTGGGCGATGTCCCCGGATTGTTCCTCGCCTAGCACCTCGCCCGCGCCCCGGATTTCGAGGTCGTGCATGGCAAGGTAAAAACCGGAGCCGAGTTCTTCCATCATTGAGATGGCTTCAAGGCGTCTCATGGCTTGCGGGGTGGGTTTTGCGTCCCGGTCGGTGAGCAGGTAGGCGTAGGCTTGGTGATGGCTGCGCCCGACGCGGCCACGGAGTTGGTGCAGTTGCGCTAAGCCAAAGCGGTCGGCGCGGTTAATGATGATGGTATTGGCCGTGGGGATGTCGATTCCCGTTTCGATAATGGTGCTGCACAGCAGCAGGTTGGCGCGCTGCCGGGTGAAGTCGCGCATTACCCGTTCAAGCTCGCGTTCGGGTAATTGCCCGTGGCCCACGACGATGCGCGCTTCGGGCAAGAGATTTTCTAAATCGAGACGCATGTTCTCAATGGTGTCGACTTCGTTATGAAGAAAGTACACCTGCCCGCCGCGCTTGAATTCGCGCAGGACGGCTTCCTGCACGATGCCTTTGCTCATTTTTTGCACAAAAGTTTTGATGGCCAGACGTTTTTGGGGAGGCGTGGCAATCACGGAGAATTCGCGCAACCCTTCCATTGCCATGCCCAGCGTGCGGGGAATGGGCGTGGCGGTGAGAGTCAGGATGTCGACTTCGCTTCGCATCCGCTTGAGGGTTTCTTTTTGGCGCACGCCAAAACGATGCTCTTCGTCGACGATGACAAGCCCTAGACGTTTGAAACGGACATCTTTTTGGAGTAGGCGGTGAGTGCCGATGACGATGTCGATGCTGCCTTCGGCAAGCTGGGCGAGGGCCGTGGCTTGTTCTTTGGCGGATTTGAAGCGTGATAGCTCGGCAATTTTGATGGGCCAGTCGGCGTAGCGGTCGGCAAACGTCTGGCTGTGCTGTTCAGCCAGTAGCGTGGTGGGGCAGAGCACGGCCACTTGGTAGCCGCCTTGCACGGCCACAAACGCGGCCCGCAAGGCGACTTCAGTCTTGCCAAAGCCCACGTCGCCGCAGACGAGCCGGTCCATTGGGCGGCCAGAACGCATGTCGGCAATGACCGCGTCAATGGCCGTTTGTTGGTCGGGCGTCGTCTCAAAGCCGAAACCTTCGGCAAAAGCATCAAGGTCGTGAGTCTCGAAGTTAAACTGTGTGCCGGGACGTGCGGCACGGGCCGCGTAAAGCGCGAGAAGTTCGGCGGCGGTGTCATGCGCTTGCTGGGCGGCTTTTTTGCGCGCTTTTTCCCATTGGCCAGAACCTAGCCGGTGCAGGGTGACAGCGTTTGGGTCGGCCCCGGCATAGCGGGTAATGACATGCAGTTGGGAGACGGGCACATAGAGTTTGTCGCCGCCCTCGTATTCGAGATGCAGGAATTCCGCTTCGCCTTCGCCTAAGTTCATGTGCGCGAGGCCGAGATAGCGGCCAATGCCGTGCGAGATGTGCACTACCGGGTCGCCCGGCTTGAGTTCGGAGAGGTCGCGCAGCCAGCCTTCCATCGTCGCGGCTTTGCGCACGTCGCGCCGTCCCCGTGGGCGCGTGGCGGTGTAAAGCTCGGTTTCTGTGACGAGGGCGAGTTGGGCTTCCGGCAAGATAAAGCCTGCGGAAATGGGCGACGTGGCAATGGCGAAACGTGCGCCGTCCGCCTCGGCGAAGTCTGCGAAATGGGCACAGGGTTGCGGGGTTTCGCCGTGTTCGGCAAGAAATTCCAGCATCGTCTCGCGCCGTCCCGCCGATTCCGCTAATAGCAGCACACGGCCCTCGAACCCGGCGAGGAAGGCTTTGAAAAGGGCAAGCGGGGCGGACGCCTTGCGGTCAATGGCAAGTTTGGGCAGCGCAAGCGCGGCGGCGGGCGCTGTGGGGTTCCCTGAAATGGCCAGACGCGGGTAATTGCGGAGCGCGGCAAAGAAATCTTCTTCTTTTAAGAATAGCGATGGCGGCGCAAGAATGGGGCGGGCGCGGTCGCCGCGCAGCATCTCGTAGCGCGAACGGGTATCGCGCCAAAAATGGGCGATAGCATCCGGCACGTCGTGATGGAGCAGCACGTTTGACGCGGGCGGCAAGTAGTCGAAAAGCGTAGCGGTTTCGTCAAAAAAAAGCGGCAGGTAATATTCGATGCCGGCCGGGGCGATGCCGTTTGAGACATCTTTATAAATCACGGCACGGCTAGGGTCCCCCTCAAAAGTTTCACGGAAACGCCCCCGGAACCGGGTGCGGCCGGCTTCGTCAAACGGGAATTCATGCGCGGGCAGAAGGCGTATTTCTTTTACCGGATAGACAGTGCGCTGGGTGTCGGGGTCAAAAGCCTTGATGCTCTCAATGGTTTCGTCAAATAGCTCAATGCGCAGCGGAAGCGCCGCGCCCATTGGGTAAAGGTCAATGAGGCCGCCGCGCACGGCAAATTCGCCCGGACTCACCACTTGGGTGACGCAGCTATAACCCGCCAGAACCAATTGGGCGCGCAGCCGCTCGATTTCCAGAGACTCATTTTGTTTGAGAAAAAAAGTATAGGCGGCCAGAAAGGCGGGCGGGGGCATGCGGTACAGCGCGGTACTGGCTGGCACAAGGACTAGGTCGGCGGCATTCTGGCTAATGGCGTAGAGGGTGGAGAGGCGCTCGGAGATTAAATCCCGGTGCGGCGAAAAGCTGTCGTAAGGGAGCGTTTCCCAATCGGGCAGAAGATGGATGCGCAACTGCGGGGCAAACCAAGCAATTTCATCTGCGAGACGCTGCGCCTCAGAAGGCTGTGCGGTAATGACCGTGAGCATTTGGCCAAGCCCGGAGAGGGCGGCAATTGCCAGCGCGTCGCTGGCGCCTGCGAGAGAGGGCAGGTCACGCTTTGTGCCGGGTTTGGGCGAGGCGGGATGACAAAGCGATGGAATGAGATTGCTAAGGGCGGGCATGGTTTGGGATTGCGGATGCAGGGGGTAGAAACTGGCCGCGTTAAAAAGCGGATAGCTGTTGGGCTATCCGCATTTTATTCCGGCAACCGCGCACGGTTGCAAGTGTTTTGGATTTTTGCTCACGCCGCTGAACCGGGGCTTTTTCTAACTTTCAAAATGGCATATTTTTCTAGCCGGGTTGGTTTTTAGCATATTGGTTAATTTATCTATCAATTTAGAAAGCTGGTTTAACTTTCTTTGAGAAGGCTCAATGCGGGTGGTGAGGCTTATTTGGCCTGATTGGAGTTGTGAGAGGATTTGCTGAAATTCAGTCCCAACCTCATACATCAATACTTGGACTTTGTAGAACATATTCAAAGTATCATTTTCAGTTGTGCTTATATTTTTGTAAAGGTCATCAACTTCTTTCAGAAGAATCGGAAGCCCATCATATTGGATGGCTTGTGACGTAATGGTTGTTCTAAATGCAGACAGGTTTTTCTGGTCGATAGATATTTGAACCATCTCCTTGAGAAGTGTTTCAAAGCTGTGGTTAATCTTATTGATTTTCTCAATTAAAGAATGAAATGAATAATCTAGTACGCTTAATGGCTCATCATTTGGCTGATATAAAGTATTTTCTGAATTTTTCAGAAAATTTTCTGTTTTGAGCTTAGTGGATAGAATGTTCCGCGAAAATATCAAATAAAACAATGGCACAATCGATAGAGGGACGGTGAAAAACAGTAACAAAATAGCAATCAATACTTTATGCGTAAACTTTTGCGACCATCCGCTGATAGCAGCGATGTCTTTTTCCATAATTTTATTAACCTGAGTCCTAAGATTGTCTGACAGGGAAATAGTGGCGAATCTATTATTATCAACATAATGATAGAAGCCGTTAATAGCTTCTTGGGAAGGCGCGGCAAGCGCACTGTCTACTCTGACTAATAATTGCTGATAGCTGTTAACCCACGTTTCCCATAAGGGGAAAAAAACCTTCCATTCCCCACTCACTTCCTCTGGATTGTTTCTGGAGGCAAGTGTCTGGATATATTTTGATGTGTCTAGTAGCAAGATAGCTGATGCGTTGCGTAAGCCAGTCAGCCGAGTTACCTGTTCATCATATTTAAGCGGGGGGGCGAACAAAATTTCATGATAATTGTGTATTAAAGTGTCAATTTTTTCTCGCAGGATGTTGCTCTCATTGGCTCTTCTGGATTGAAGATAATGCACTTTCTCGACGGCGTTTTTTTCGTGTAACAAAAAACCAAGCTCTGCGCAGATAATCAGTATGATTCCAAACAAAGTAATACAGAAGGAAAGTATAGTTTTCCTTCTGGCGGGGGGAGTTGCCGTAAACTCTAAAAAAAATCTACGGCAGAAGTTTATAAGCCAGGACATTTGTCACATTTTATCAAAAATCGTGACAGGCGACATGAACATGATGGTTTTTTTTCTCCGTATGCCTTGTTGGTTATCTTAAATACTTTTATGGGTTGATGAAATACGTATAACTACTATAAGTATTTGTACGTATATTACGTATTGCCGTATTGCCGTATTGCCGTATTGCCGTATTGCCGTATTGCCGTATTGCCGTATTGCCGTATTGCCGTATTGAAAAGAACACTGCCAGATGGCAGTGTTCTTTTCAATACGGTTCAGAAATAAATGATGTTCCAAATAACAAGGACTTTATTCGTTTTTTAAGAATAATCGGCTTTTTTCTAGGTTGCAGTATATTTGACGTTAGACACAATTTTAATTAAAAATAGAGACGTCTGTTACGACGTAATCTACAATCGTGTTTTGCCGCTTATTTTTGCCAATATGCCCATAGTACGTGACAGCGGCGGCTAAGGATGAAGTTGTGTTATACAATTTATGCTTTCTACGATGTGTAATAAGTCAGATGCAAACCGATTTAATGTGGTAGTTTACAAGCTGATTAACCGCTTATTCAATTTCTGATATGCAGTACGCTTCTATCCCCTGTACCAGTAATCGTGTTTTCGATGCTGGAAACGCCGCCGCCGAGCGCGGTACGCGGGCCGTTATTGGCATTACCGCTGTTACGATGGTGATTGAGATTGCCGCAGGCTGGTGGTTCAATTCAATGGCATTGCTGGCTGACGGCTGGCACATGTTTTCGCACCTTTTGGCGATTGGCCTTTCTGCTGTGGCTTATGCTGCGGCACGGCGCTATATGGGCGATTCGCGTTTTGCTTTTGGTACTTGGAAAATTGAAATCTTAGCCAGTTTTGCCAGTGCGATTTTTCTGCTGGGTATTGCGGTGACGATGGTGGCGGGGTCGTTAGAGCGGATTATTTCACCGCAGACCATCCATTACCAAGAAGCGATGCTGGTTGCGACGGCGGGCTTAGTGGTGAATTTTATCTGCGCGTTGATTCTTGCCCGTGCGGGGCATGGCGACGGGCATGAACACAACCACGACCATAGCCACAGCCACAGCCACGACGAACCCCAAGACCTCAATATGAAGTCGGCTTACATCCATGTTTTAACCGATGCGCTGACTTCTATACTAGCCATTGCCGCGCTGGCGGGCGGCTGGTGGGCGGGGTGGAGCTGGCTTGACCCCGTGATGGGAATTGTGGGGGCGGTTCTGGTGGGGCTTTGGGCAAAAGGGCTTCTCATCGAAACCGGAAAAATATTGCTGGACCGGGAAATGGACCACCCGGTTGTCCAAGAGATTATGGAAGCCATCAGCACGGACGGTGTCCGCATTGATGATTTGCACGTCTGGCGCGTGGGCAGAAATGCCTTTTCCTGCTCAATAGCTGTCACTGCCCGTCAAGGGGCGATTACGCCCGATGCCATCCGGGCGCGGCTGTCGGCGCATAAAGAGATTGTCCACACCACCATTGAATTAGGTTTTGCGCCAGAGTGAAGCCCCCGGTTTTTCAGCGCAGGAACAATCGATGTCGCCGTATCAGCGCGGCAGATTTTGGGTGATGCTGACGGATGTCGCGGATTAGCGCCCGTCCGCGTCGCGCTTCTTTTTTTCTTCGAGTTCGCGGATACGGGCGTTGTACCGTTCGCGGTCGCGGCGGGCGGCTTCGGCACGCCGGTTAGCCTCGGCGCGGCGAGCCGCTTGTTCGCGCGCTTTTGCTTCGGCATTAAAGGGTTTCAGCGGGATAACGGCGCGCGAAGCCCGTTTGCCAGCATCCGGGGCTACCGGGGGGGGCGCCTCCTCGCTGGGAGGCGTCGGCTGCAATAGGCGCTGTACATTTCCGTGTTCCCCGGCTTTTTTCATTTTTTCTTCGGCAATCCGTTTGCGCTCAACAATATCTAGTTTGTGGGCTTCAGCTTCAAGCTCACGCGCTTGGACAATGGACTCAAGGCGTTTGGACTTGGCGTTGTCGATGCAGCGGTTAACGAGAAAGCGTTTGTAACATGCCGTTTCATCTTTCCGATATTCTGCCGTGGCCTTATCGCGGAGAGCCTTGGCTTCCCCGCGTAGCTGTTCAATGCGCTTCGTAGCCGGGGGAGCCTCCGCATCCGGGGCGTTTGCTGTTTCATCCCCGGCTTTTGCCGTGCCCTGACAAGCTATCAGAACAAGCAAACCACTAACGAGCGCACGGCGAAGCCTCTGAAAAAGCTGAAAATGGCAGGGAATCTGGGTAAACATAAAAAGACCGCATAGATACGAACTGCGTAGATTAGCGCCTTTCGAGCGATACCTCAATGAAAGGCCATCAACCCACGTCTCGCCGAACACGCCGTCCAGCACGAGAAGCGCGAATGAATGCGGATAACTCCCAGAAACAGAGAGAAGCGAATTGACCATGCTGTTGTCATTAACGTGAAAGCGGGAATGACAGCCGGGGAACGGAAGGACCGTTGCCGTTGTAGATACCGTCCCCGCCGTCAAGCCATCACGAAACGCCCGTCATTGCGGGCATAGCGAAGCAATCCATGTTGCTGTTATTCCGGCCATTCTGGATTGCTTCGCCGCTTCGCTTCTCGCAATGACGGCGCTGGCTCGCAGGGGCGGGTTTCAAACCCGCCTAGGCCGTGTGCAATCCGAAAAAGGTATCAGTTGCCGGGACGAGGGTAGGTTGGGAACCTGCCCCGAAAGTGAGGGTTTTGCAGGATGTTAATTTTCTGGGGTTTTAATTCGCGTCTGTCTGTGTTTATTTACGGTTCGTTTTTTTAGAGGTTTCACGTTGGCGGGGAAAGGCTGGTTTTTTGTTGCTGGATAGGTTTGGGCGTTTGGGTATTGGGATAACGCCTCGCGCAGCAATTGCCCGTTTGCTGGGTCGTGCCATCTGAGAAAGGCTTTGTGGAGACGCCGTTCCCGTTCGCCTTTGGCGGAATGGATAGGTTCTGGTTTGGGGAAAAGATTTTTGAGCGGGTTGAAACCGCTGTGGTACATGGCCGTGGCGAGGGTGAGGGGGGCGGGGAGGAAAGTTTGGACTTGGTTGGGCTTGAAACCGTGTGCTTGTAGCCATTGCATGAGGCGGAACATGTCCTCGGCGGTGGTGCCGGGGTGGGCGGCGATGAAGTAGGGGACGAGGTGCTGTTTTTTGCCTGCCCGCTGGCTGGCTTGTTCAAAGTGTTTGGCAAAAGCATCGAACGTGCCGATGGGCGGTTTCATCATGGCCGCAAGCGGGGCGGGTTCGCTATGTTCGGGGGCAATTTTGAGTAGGCCGGAGACATGGTGCGCGGCGAGTTCGGCGATGTATTCGGTATCCCGGATGGCGAGGTCAAAGCGCACGCCGGAGCCGATGGTGATTTTTTTGATGCCCGGTTGGGCGCGGGCGGCGCGGTAGAGCGTAACTAGTGCGGTGTGGCGGGTGTCGAGCCGGGGGCAGATGGCGGGCCAGAGGCAGGAGAGACGCCGGCAGGCTGCTTCGGCGTGTTTGTCTTGGCACGCCATGCGGTACATGTTGGCGGTGGGGCCGCCGAGATTGGTGATGTGGCCTTTGAAGCCGGGGGTCCGTTCGCGGATGTCTGCCATTTCACGCAAGATGGAGGCTTGCGAACGGCTTTGGATGATGCGTCCTTCGTGCTCGGTAATAGAGCAAAAAGTACAGCCGCCAAAACAGCCGCGCATGATGTTGACGGAGAAACGAATCATCTCCCAAGCGGGAATCCGTGCGCTGCCGTAGGCCGGATGCGGGCGGCGGGCGTAGGGCAGGCCATAGACGAAATCCATTTCATGGGTGGCGAGCGGCAGCGGCGGCGGGTTGAGCCACACGTCCCGTGCGCTGGCATCTTTGCCATGACGCTGGACAAGGGCGCGGGCGTTGCCGGGGTTGGATTCGAGATGAAATACGCGGGAGGCGTGGGCGTAATGCAGCGGGCTGGATTTGACTTGTTCAAACGAGGGGAGCCGGATAACGCTGCGGGCGCGGCTGGTTTTTTGGGTGTGCGTGAGGCCGGGGGCTGAAGCGTCGATTTCTGTCCAGCCTTCGGGACGCCAGCCGGGAGGGACCATAAAAGCCGTGCCGCGCAAATCCCGGATGTCTGCGGGTTTTTCGCCTTGTTCGAGTCGGCGTGTGAAATCAATCAGCGCCCGTTCGGCGTTTCCATACAGCAGGATGCTGGCTTTGGAATCGGGCAGCACGGAGCGCCGCACGGTATCGCTCCAGTAGTCGTAATGGGCGATGCGCCGGAGGCTGGCTTCGATGGAGCCGATAACGACCGTGACTCCGGGAAAGGCTTCGCGCGAGCGCTGGGCGTAAACGGTAACGGCGCGGTCGGGGCGTTTGCCGGGTTCGCCGTTTGGGGTGTAGGCATCGTCGGAGCGGATTTTTCGTTCGGAGGTGTAGCGGTTGACCATCGAGTCCATGTTGCCGGAGGTGATGCCGAAGTACAGGCGCGGCCGTCCGAGGGCGCGGAATGCTTCGGCACTGTGCCAGTCAGGCTGGCTGATGATGCCCACTTTCCAACCGTGCGCTTCAAGTAGGCGCCCTACCAGCGCCATGCCAAAACTGGGGTGGTCAACGTAGGCGTCGCCCGTAATGAGGATGACATCACAGGCATCCCATCCGAGCGCGGCCATTTCGGTGCGCGACATGGGCAGGAACGGGGCAGGGGATGCCGGCGGGCGGGCGGGGAGGATAGAGGCGGGGCAAGGCTGTTCCCGCTCGGTGTTCATTCAGTTCGCCGCAGCAAGAGGACAACGGCTTGGGCCGCGATGCCTTCGCCGCGCCCCGTGAAGCCGAGTTTTTCGGTGGTTTTGCCTTTGACGTTGGCGGCGTCTAAATTGATATTGAGGTCGTCGGCAATGTTGGCGGCCATCCGGGCGGCGTAGGGCTGGATTTTGGGTTCTTGGCAAATGATGGTCGCATCGATGTTGCCGACTTCAAAACCCGCTTCCCACACTTTGGCGAATACCGTGCGCAGCAGTACGCGGCTGTCCGCCCCTTTGTAGCGTGTGTCGGTATCGGGAAAAAGCCGTCCGATGTCGCCTAGCCCCGCCGCGCCGAGCAGGGCGTCTGAAATGGCGTGCAACAAAACGTCCGCGTCAGAATGCCCAAGCAGGCCGCGTGAGAACGGGATGGTGACTCCGCCCAGAACAAGCGGGCGCCCTTCGGTGAATGCGTGAACGTCAAAGCCTTGTCCAACGCGGATGGCGGTTTTCATGGTGTTCTCTCTCCTTGGGTGGCTTCGCGGGAACGCAGTATCCATTCTGCGAAGAGAATATCGACGGGCCGGGTGACTTTGAAGTTGGCGGAATCTGATTCGACCAGTTTTGGATGCCCGCCGGCCGCCTCTATTGCTGAGGCTTCGTCGGTGACATTTCGTGTGGCTTCCAACGCACGGCGTAAGGTTAGGTAGCGGAACATTTGCGGCGTTTGTGCACACCACAGGTTCTCGCGTGAAAGGGTGGATGTTGCGCGGCAAGATGAGTCGGCGCGTTTGAGGGTGTCGGACAGGGGAATGGCAAGCAGCCCGCCCACATCGTCGTGCTCAAGATTGCGTATCAGCTTTTCGATGTGTTCAACGGCAACGCACGGCCGTGCGGCGTCGTGCACCAATATCCAGTCTGTTGCGGAGACTTTATCTGCAATAGCATTGAGTCCGCCTAACACGGAATCGGCGCGTGTAGCCCCCCCGCAGAAAAGCGGCTGAACACGTGAGCCGAATTTTTCCCAGTTGTGTCGTGCCCATTGAGCATCGCCAGCGGAAAGCACGACAAATACCCGTTCAATAGCGGGAACGGCGCACAAAGCGGCAAGCGTGTGATAAATCAGCGGTTTGCCTAAAAGCGGCAAGTATTGCTTGGGGCACTCCGCTCCCATGCGTGTGCCGCTACCCGCTGCGGGAACGAGGGCAATGTGACGGTTTTTTTGCATCCGGCAGATTCTATAACGAGGCGAGAGGGTGAATCTTCCCTTTGCGGGATGAGACCCCTGCAAAACCCGAAATGTTTTAATCGGTTTTCTTGCGCTGTTGATGGGATACCGGATTCCCCAAGCGTTCGCGTAAAAACTCGATGAAACGTTGCGTCTTTGCGGGCAATAGACGGGTTTCGGTCATCGCATAAACCGGCTGCGGCGTCCCATGCCATTGGGACATGATTCGCCGCAGCTTTCCGCTCGCCAGTTCGTCGGCAACGATTTCTTCCGGCAACAGGATGATGCCCATGTCGAGCGTCGCCAGCCGGCGAAGCATGCCGACGCTGTTGAGCGTAAACCGGCTGCCCACCGTTACCGTGGCAGTTATCTTCCCATCGTGCAGCGTCCAAGTACCTGTTCGCAGCATGTTGCAGCATTCATGCTGTTCCAGCTCGGCAGGTTTTTCCGGCTCACCTAATCGTTCGAGGTAGCCCGGCGAGGCGTACAGGTATGGCGTGAGTGTGGCCAACATGCGTGCGATGAACTGTGAGTTCTTGGATTCGCCCATGCGGATAGTCACGTCGAATGGTTCGCTGACCAAATCGACCCGCCGCGGAGTCAAGTCAAAATCGAAGGTAATGCCGGGATAGAGGCTGGCGAACTCGGCAATCAGCGGCGCTAGGTAGGTCACGGCGAAATCCACAGGGAGCGAGGCGCGCAGCACGCCGCTGGGCTGAGCCAACATCTCGCCTAACTGTTCGTGCGCGAGCCGTGCTTCATCGACGATGCGCTTGCATCGCTCGAAGTAAATCTGTCCGGCTTCGGTCAGTTCGATTTTGCGCGTCGTCCGATGCAGCAGGCGCAACCCTATCGACTTCTCCAATTCGGTAATCCGCCGAGACAGCGTTGAGTTCGGGATGCCGATTGCATCCGCCGCGCTGCGAAAGCCTTTGGCTTTGACGACTTCGACGAACAAAGCCATGTCATTAAGGTAGCCATCCACATCATTGCTCCGTTATTGGAGCAATGTTATCCAAAAAACACCATTTATCCAACCAGTGAAGCGGATGATAATGACTTCCAACGGCAACTTGTATTGCCCTCATTCAAAGGATTTCCTCATGAGCAACCTTTTCGATTCAGTCCGTCTTGGCCGCAATACCCTGCCAAACCGTCTAGTGATGGCTCCGATGACCCGAAGCCGTGCGCAGTTCGACGGCACACCGGGCGAACTGGCCGTTATCTACTATGCGCAACGTGCCAGCATCGGCCTCATCGTCGCCGAAGGCACCCAGCCGTCCGATGACGGTCAGGGCTACCTGACCACGCCGGGCATCTACACCGATGCTCACGTCGCTGGCTGGAAAAAGATTACCGACGCCGTACATGCCAAGGGCGGCCATATCTTCATCCAGCTTATGCACGCCGGGCGCATGTCGCATCCTGATAACACGCCGCACCATCGCCAAGGCGTCGCGCCGTCGGCCATCGCGCCGGGAACCGGCATGTTCACCGCCAAGGGGATGCAGGACATTCCGACGCCGCGTGCGCTGGCCACCGAGGAAGTGCGCCAGACCGTCGCTGACTTCGCTTTCGCCGCCCGGTGTGCGATTGAGGCCGGTGCAGACGGCGTAGAAATCCACGGCGCGAACGCCTACCTAATCCAGCAGTTCTTTGCCCCCAGCGCCAACACCCGTACCGACGGATACGGCGGCTCCATCGAGAACCGTGCCCGCTTCGCCATCGAGATTGCGCAGGCCATCGCCAAAGAAATCGGCGCGGACCGCACAGCCATCCGCCTGTCGCCCGGCACGGCCATGTGGGGCATCGACGAAGGCGCGGAAGGCCCTGACCTGTACCGCTATCTGGTCGCTGAACTGGACAAACTGGGCTTGGCCTATGTACATGTAATGCACCAGGGCAACGAGCCGCTGCTGGCTGACATTCGCAAGCTCTGGAAGGGTACGCTGATTGTCAACCGTCCGAGCCGCCCGCGTGAGCAGATTGGTGCCGACGTGGGGTCGGGCTTGGCCGATTTGGAAGCCTACGGTGTAATGGTGCTGGCGAACCCGGATTTCGTCGAACGCCTCAAGGCCAACGC
>JAIRPB010000032.1 GCA_031257305.1 Azoarcus sp. | reverse complement strand
TCGCCGATCTGGAAGGTGAGGATGCGGTTTTTCTGGGTGAAGGCGCTGGCGAAGGCGTCCAGCATCTCATTGAGTTCGGGGTAAGTGATGGCCCCCGGCGTGGCGTCGGCGAGCCGCCCTAGGTGGGTCATCCCGTCGATTTTTTTACGGACGGCCTGCGTGGCCTTGTCGGCCGGGGTGGGGACGTGCTGGGTGAGCTTTTTGGCGGCTTTGGCTCTGGCGGCTTCGGCAGCTTTGGCGGCGGCGCTGCCGGGTTCGGGCGTACTCATGGCGGTCCTCCAGGCCCGGCGCGGACCGGGCGGGCTGTGGCGTGTCTTTACAAAGGCGTAATGTTATCACTGAATAACTTAATGTGGCCGCCCGTGAAAAATTCCACGGCAGCGCCGGGAGGCTTGCCCCAACAGGGGGGCGTTGCATGTGGGGTTTTTTCGGGCGCTTGCCAAGCGCCCCTACGCAAATTCCCGGCATTGCGAGAAGTGAAGCGACGAAGCCATCCAGAAGGGCATACCGACGCATTGCGTACTTTAATTTGCATTCAAATACTAAAAATGGTGCTTATTTTTTATATCATAAATAAATAAACCCTATGCGCTACCCAGCCCAACAATGCTCCTGCGGGGGTATCAATTAGATAATGCTGTTTGGTGAAAACACAGGATATGGCAATGAGCAGCGGGAATAGCATTACCCAAGCTCCCATAGCGGGATAAAGGAGCAACGCCGTTAACATGGCTACGGAAACGTGCATGCTTGGAAAACAGTTTGTCATGTCATCAAATTTTTGTACGAAAAGCAGAAATTTTTCGGAATTTGTTTTTTCTGTCTTGTGCTTGCGCCAATGATCCGGCGTTTTGACTGGAATTAGGACGAAAAACAGCATTTGCATGACAAGTAGCAGTATGTACGTAAACGCCATCATGACGAATTGGCGCGAATTTTCTACGACTAAATTAACCGCCAAAATCGCCGGATAATATAAAAAACTGTAAATCCATGACCACCAAGGGATGAATGGTATTTTGTCGTCAAGGAAAGTTTTGAATTCCCTTGTTTTGAACCAAATGTGTTTTTGCGTGAAAAAATAAAATTGATAAGCGCCGACAATTAAAATACAGCTCAATATAAGGTGGACAAAATAATCGAATGGCTTCATAGATTTCCTCTTAGTAGGGGTTAGTTATCTTTTACGCAATCAACGTAATATTTTCCATCTTCCCCTTTAACCAAACCATGAATGTCGGTTTCAAATCCGGGGAAAGAGGCATTGAAATCGCGCGCAAAAGCGAGATAACGCACGATGGTGGCATTGAAACGCTCGCCCGGGATGAGCAGCGGGATGCCGGGCGGGTAGGGCGTGACGAGCATCGCCGTGACCCGCCCTTCTAAATCGGCAATAGCCAGACGTTCAATTTCGCGGTGCGCCATACGTGCGAAGGCGTCAGCGGGTTTCATGGCGGGAACCATGTCAGATAGATACATCTGGGTGGTGAGGTGCGCCACGTCGTGCCGTTTGTAGAATTGGTGAATCTGGCCGCATAGTTCTTTAAGCCCTACCCGCTCATATCTCGGATGCCGTGCGATGAACTCGGGCATTACGCGCCATAACGGCTGGTTGCGGTCGTAATCGTCTTTGAATTGCTGTAATTCTGTGACCATCGTGTTCCAGCGGCCTTTGGTGATGCCAATGGTGAACATGATGAAAAAAGAATATAGGCCGGTTTTTTCGACAATGATGCCGTGCTCGGCAAGGTATTTGGTGACGATGGCGGCGGGGATGCCGGTATCGTCGGCAAAATCGCCGTCCACATCCAGTCCCGGCGTGATGATGGTGGCCTTAATCGGGTCGAGCATGTTAAAGCCTGCCGCAAGGTCGCCAAAACCGTGCCAGCGGTCATTGGCGCACAGCATCCAGTCCTCGCGTTCTAGTGAGCCATCGTCGTCGAGACGCTCCGGCCCCCAAACCTGAAACCACCAGTCGTCCGTGCCGTAATCGCCGCCCACTTTGCGCATGGCGCGACGAAATTCAATGGCTTCAGCCAGCGACTCGTTGACGAGCGCCGTGCCGCCGGGGGCTTCCATCATGGCCGCCGCTACATCGCAAGAGGCGATGATTGAGTATTGCGGCGAAGTGGAGGTGTGCATTAGAAAGGCTTCGTTGAAGATGTCGCGGTCAAGCTGGCGGGATTCCGAGTTCTGGACGAGGATTTGGGATGCCTGCGAAAGCCCGGCAAGTAGCTTGTGGGTGGACTGGGTGGAGAACACCATCGATTCTTTGCAACGCGGGCGCCCTTCGCCAATGGCGTGATAGTCGCCGTAAAAATCGTGAAACGCCGCATGCGGCAGCCATGCTTCATCAAAATGCAGGGTATCGATATGGCCATCAAGCATTTGTTTGATGGTCTCGACGTTGTAGACCACGCCGTCGTAAGTGGATTGTGTGATGGTCAGAATGCGGGGTTTTTTGTTTTTTGCTTCGCGGGCAAAGGGGTTGGCTTCAATTTTTTTCTGGATGTTTTCGATGCTGAATTCAGTGAGCGGAATCGGCCCGATGATGCCGTAATGGTTGCGGGTGGGCGTAAGAAACACCGGGATAGCGCCCGTCATGATGATGGAGTGCAACACCGATTTATGGCAATTGCGATCCACCACCACAATATCACCGGGCGCAACCGTGGTATGCCACACCATTTTGTTGGAGGTCGAAGTCCCGTTGGTGACGAAGTACAAGTGGTCACAATTGAAGATACGCGCCGCGTTGCGCTCGGAGGCCGCGACCGGGCCGGTGTGGTCGAGCAACTGGCCTAGTTCATCGACCGCGTTACACACGTCAGCCCGCAACATGTTTTCGCCAAAAAACTGGTGAAACATTTGCCCGACCGGGCTTTTGAGGAACGCGACGCCGCCCGAATGCCCGGGGCAGTGCCAAGAATAGGAACTGTCCGCCGCGTAGTGGGTCAGCGCCCTAAAAAACGGCGGCGGCAGCGAATCAAGATAATGCTTGGCCTCGCGCACGACATAACGGGCGATAAATTCCGGCGTGTCCTCAAACATATGGATAAAGCCGTGCAACTCGCGCAACACGTCGTTAGGGATATGCCGCGCCGTGCGGGTTTCGCCATAAAGAAAAATCGGGATGTCGGTATTGCGCCGCCGGATGGCTTCCACAAACGCCCGCAAGTCAGCAATGGCCTTGTCGGCGGCCTCAATGGAGGTAAATTCGTCGTCGTCAATGGACAGGATAAAAGCCGAACCCCGGCTTTGCTGCTGTGCAAACGCGGCAAGGTCGCCATAGCTGGTAACGCCCAGCACGTCCATATCTTCTTTTTTAATGGCTTCGACAAGCGCGCGGATGTCCAAACCGGAAGCGTTATCGGACCGGAAATCTTCGTCGATGATGATGATGGGGAAGTTAAAGCGCATGGGGATATCCTACAAATAGTCGTGGCTGTATTCAGGGAGCGCACACATCAATCGGTTCTCTTGGGTCGTATACCGCTTGTAGCCCTCGAATACTCAACACTCTCATATACTGCAGACAGCCGCCTTTAGTGCACATATCAACAGCCTCGCGAGGAACCGGCAGCCATTGCCCGTTTTCCATTCGCATTGTTAGAGCCACGACACACCGCTTTTCCCTAGAGAGCCAAAATCTGGCTTCATAATCCTTATCTTTTTGTGGTGTGAAAGATAGGGCGAAACTACAGCCACGGTAGTTACCAAAGACGTATTCATTGTAAAGATACGAAAGCAAAAACGGCTTGCCTGCCTCAACATACAATTCCCCTGAAGCCGAGCCTCGTATATGTCGTTTCCCTGTATTTGCCAGAATTTCTTGTTCTTCGAGATTCGGAATCCCCAGACTCCTACCATCGAAAGTCCCTTCCCGCGTTTGATACTGTTGGAAACCTACGATTCTTCCTTTGTTCTGGGTATTGATACTGGCGCACCCTTCTCCTTGTATTCCGTCTACCACGGCATGCGTTGGGGCAGCTACCACTCTCAGCCGGGCACGGGGGGTGTTTTCTGGTGGTTCAGTTATCCGAGGAGAGGGAGGAATGAACCTAACGCAACTCGTTGTTACGCCACAAAGCAGCATCACAGCCAAGATTTTTTTCGTTTGCATTGTGTGGACACCCTTCAATTGCGTTAACCAATCCGCTGCAATGCCTGGACTACCGTCAAAATAGAGATACCTTGGTAACGTCCCAGCGTGAGCAAATCCGAATCGCCCGATACAATGCAGTCGGCACGAGCCGTAGACGCGGCGGCAAGCACATGGTCATCATCGGGGTCACAAAGCACCACTCGCGGAACGTCGACAGGTTCTACCAGTTCCACCACCTCTACAAAATCTGCCAATACGCCACGTACTGACTGGCCAATCATCCCAAGGCGCTTCGCCGAAAATGGCCTAGACAGCACATCGGCCAATTCTTCAAGCAAGGCGGGGCTACTGTAGACTTGGATGTTTGGTTGCTGGCGGATGGCTACTAATAAATGATAAGACGTACCCTGCCAGAGCAAACCCGACACAACTACATTCGTATCAAGCACCCAGCGCACGAATCAATGCCCCGTTACATTGTCAGCTTTAGCGCGGCGTACAGCACGGGCTGCGGCAACTTCAGTAGCAATTTCTTCTTCGCCCAAAGGGTCGGCTCCTGCCGTTTTTATCGTAGGCGCAATGGATAGAAGCCGCCCCCACGCCAAACGCTTTTGCGCCTTACCGATTAGGAACTCCACAAAATCTTCCACTTCGCCTACCTGCTGTGACGAGAGCATTCTGATTTTTGAAATCAACGTTTGTTCGACGGTCGCTTCCATCGTGCCTCCTTCGTTTGGCCGCTTCTGCAATTTTGATAAGAAAACCCGGAAAAATTAAAGCACATCACAAACCTTGACCCCACTCAAATCTTCGGCAACGTCACGCCCGTTTGCCCCTGATATTTGCCGCCGCGGTCCTTGTACGACGTCTCACATACCTCGTCAGACTCAAAGAATAGGACCTGCGCACAGCCTTCGCCCGCGTAAATTTTGGCGGGGAGGGGCGAGGTGTTAGAAAATTCCAGAGTCACAAACCCTTCCCATTC
>JAIRPB010000227.1 GCA_031257305.1 Azoarcus sp. | reverse complement strand
ATCACCGACACGATGGTGAAACAAGGGCAGGTAGTCGGCGACGTAAGCGGGCGGGACGCGGTCATTTTTGAAGATGAAATTTCCACCGGCGGCACGCTTATCTCAACCATCGAAACCCTGCGCGCCGCCGGCGCAAAAAGCGTCCATGCGGGCGCGGTGCATGGCGTACTGTGCGGCCCCGCTATCGAGCGTTTGCGCGAAGCGCCTATTGATTCTGTCGTCGTCACCAATACTGTGCAGGTTTCGACGGAAAAACAGCTCGATAAACTCACCGTGCTCACCGTCGCGCCGCTTTTTGCCGCCGCGATTGAGCGCATCCATAGCGGGGCAAGCGTGGGGGCGCTGTTTGCGTAGGGGTAGCCTTTAACGTGACGCAAAAATACAGGCTTCTTGGCGCAGTCGCATGTTAGGGCAAGTTTCAAGCCCGCCCTAAATAAGATTAAAATCCACAGTTTTCCCCGCCCCGGAGCCTCCCCCATGCCTCAATACCGTTCCAGCCTCTCCACATCCGGCCGCAACATGGCGGGCGCGCGGGCCTTGTGGCGTGCCACGGGCATGAAAGATAGCGATTTCGGCAAACCCATCATCGCTGTTGCCAACAGTTTTACCCAATTCGTGCCGGGGCATGTCCACCTAAAAGAACTCGGGCAGTTGGTTGCGCGGGAAATTGAAGCGGCCGGGGGCGTGGCGCGGGAATTCAACACCATCGCTATTGATGACGGCATTGCAATGGGGCACGGCGGCATGCTTTATTCGCTGCCTTCACGCGATTTAATTGCCGATTCGGTGGAATACATGGCTAATGCCCACACCGCTGACGCGCTGGTGTGTATCTCGAACTGCGACAAAATCACCCCGGGTATGATGATGGCGGCATTGCGCCTGAACATTCCGGCCATTTTTGTCTCCGGCGGCCCTATGGAAGCCGGCAAGCTCAAGTGGGAATCAAAGCTGATGTCGCTTGACCTTATCGACGCAATGGTGAAAGCGGCAGACAAAAATTGCCAAGACGATGAGATTGCCGCCGTCGAGCGCGTCGCCTGCCCAACCTGCGGCTCGTGTTCAGGCATGTTCACCGCCAACTCGATGAACTGCCTGACCGAAGCCTTGGGGCTTTCCCTGCCGGGCAACGGTACGCTCGTGGCAACCCATGCCGACCGCGAAACGCTTTTCCGCGAGGCCGGCAGACTCATCGTGAGTATGGCAAAGCGATATTACGAACAAAACGACGCCTCCGTATTGCCGCGTTCGATTGCCTGTTTTGAGGCGTTCGAGAACGCGATGAGCCTTGACGTGGCAATGGGCGGCTCCACAAACACCGTTTTGCACCTGCTGGCCGCAGCGCGGGAAGCGGGAGTGGATTTCACGATGAAAGATGTCGACCGCCTGTCGCGCCGCGTCCCCTGTTTGTGCAAAGTCGCGCCGGCTGTCAATAACGTTCACGTCGAAGATGTCCACCGTGCGGGCGGCGTCATGGGCATTCTTGGAGAACTGGACCGGGCAGGGCTGCTCTCACGCGATGTTCCCACTGTGCACAGCCGCACGTTAGGCGAAGCCATTGCACGTTGGGATGTCGCACAGACACGCGACGAGGCCATTTCTAATTTCTACCGCGCCGCCCCCGGCGGCGTCCCTAGCCAAGAAGCCTTCAGCCAAAACAAACGCTGGCCAGAACTCGACCTTGACCGCGCCCAAGGCGTCATCCGCAGCCGTGCGCATGCCTTCAGCCAAGACGGCGGGCTGGCGGTACTGTTTGGGAACATCGCGGAAAAAGGCTGCATCGTTAAAACGGCAGGGGTCGATGAATCCATCTGGGCTTTTTCCGGCAAAGCGCGGGTGTTTGAGAGCCAAGAAGCCGCTGTCGACGGCATCCTCAACAACACCGTGCAAGCGGGTGACGTGGTGGTCATCCGCTACGAAGGCCCCAAAGGCGGTCCCGGCATGCAGGAAATGCTCTACCCCACCAGCTACCTCAAATCACGCGGCCTAGGCAAACAGTGCGCGCTCTTCACCGACGGGCGTTTTTCCGGCGGCACATCGGGGCTGTCCATTGGGCATGCCTCGCCGGAAGCCGCATGCGGGGGCGCCATCGCGCTGATTAACGACGGCGACACCATCGAAATCAACATCCCGGGCCGAAGCATCCGCCTCGCCATTCCCGACGAAGAACTCGCCCGCCGCAGGGCGGCGATGCAGGCACGGGGCAGCGCCGCATGGAAACCGCCCGGGCGCGACCGCCCCGTTTCAGCGGCGCTTCAGGCTTACGCGGCGCTCACCACTTCGGCAGATACCGGCGCGGTCCGCGATGTATCCCAAGCGTTGCGGTAAAAACCAAGAAAACCGCCGCCCCAAACATATGGCTATTCCCGCACAAATCCGGTACTTTCCAGTCCTTCACCTGCCAGAACCCCCTTATGGACGCTGAACTCAACCGCCTCGAAGCGCAGCTTGAACAACTCATCAGCAAATACGCGGCGCTCCGTAACGAAAACCGCGAACTGCGGGTGCACCAATCCCGGCTTGAAGCGGAAAACCGCCAGCTCGCGGGCAAAATCGGCCAAGCTGCGGAAAAGCTCGAAGCCGCGCTCAACAAACTGCCGCAATAAAAAGGACGCCATGAAAGAGTCTGAAATGCTCGACATCAGCCTTCTCGGCAAGGAATACCACGTCTCCTGCGTACCACGCGAACGGGAAAGCCTGCTTGAAGCAGTCGGCTACCTCGCGCAACGTCTTGACGATACGGCAAAAAAATCACGCGCAAGCGGCGAAACCCTTGCAATCATGACGGCACTCAATATTGCGCACGAGTTCCTCCAACTTCTCCACGGTCGCGGCTTTGATTTGCCCACCTTAAAGCGTAGAATCGGACACATGCAAACTCGCATCGAAACCGTACTCGCCCAGCAAGAAAAACTCTTCTAGGCAAAAACAGTGCGATGCGGCCTGCAAACAAGACTATCCCCTGCGGTGTTCGTGGAGCCGTGAGTTCCATGAACCAATATAAAGAGAATGGTCGCCAACTAATTATTCCGCCGGTGTGCATGCCCCTTTTTGCGGGTGAGCCTGAAGCGGAAAGGAAGCGACCCCCTGAACCCTAGGTTCAGGATAAACCGGCGAGACGGCATCAGCGGGGGACCCAAAAAAGAAACGCGGCGAAAGCCGCGTTTCTTTTTTTTGGGAGGC
>JAIRPB010000207.1 GCA_031257305.1 Azoarcus sp. | reverse complement strand
CTAAAACCACCCCAATTCCTGCATCCACCCATCCGCCCCTGCCGATAGCGCCACTTTTATATAGGGCACGACGTTTTCCGGCAGGGCGTTGCGCTGGAACCATCCGATGTGGCTGCATTTGTGGGGTTCGCAGAGGGTGGGTTCGCCTTGCCAGTGCTGGGCGCGGAAGAAAAAATCGATTCGGTTGGTGTCTGAACGGCGGTGGATAACGCCTAGCCAGAGGAGGTTGTCTGGCGTGACGATAAGGCCGGTTTCTTCGCGTAATTCCCGTGCGGCGGCGTGGGAGAGGGATTCGTCTTGTTCTACGTGCCCGCCGGGCAGGCTGTAGAGTCCATCGAAAAATCCTGTGCCGGCGCGGCGCAATAGCAGGATGTGGCCTTCGCGCTCGCACAGCACGTGTGCGCCGGTGGGAATGCCTGCGTGATTGGGCATTTTTTGGGTTGCCTTAATGTTTGCCAGTGCTGCCAAAACCGCCTTCGCCGCGTTCAGAGGCGATGAACTCATCCACGATGTCGAACGTGGCTTGTACCACAGGGACGATGACAAGTTGCGCGATGCGTTCCATGGGCTGGAGAGTGAAAGCCTCTTTGCCGCGATTCCAGACAGAGACCATGACTTGCCCTTGATAGTCGGAGTCAATCAGCCCAACGAGATTGCCGAGTACGATGCCATGCTTGTGTCCTAATCCTGAACGGGGCAGCACGAGGGCGGCAAGGCCAGAATCGGCAAGGTGAATGGCGATGCCGCTTGGGATGAGCGTGGTTTGGCCCGGCTGGAGCGTGACGGGCGTTTCCAGACAAGCCCGTAAATCAAGGCCAGCAGAACCTTGGGTGGCATAGGCGGGGGGCTGTGCGCGGAGGCGGGAGTCGAGCAGTTTTATTTTGACGTGGTGCATGGTTTTCCTTTATGGGCTTGGGAATGAGGGTAGCAATCGGGCGATATGTTCAACAATCTGCCGCGCAATAAAGGTTTTGGGCGCGCGGGGCAGCGGGTGACGCCCTTCGTTGTCGTAAATGACAACGGTGTTTTCGTTGCCGCCTAACCCATCTTCTAGCAAATTGCCAACCAGCATGGGGAGGCGTTTGGCGCGGCGTTTGCCTTCGGCGTAGTTGTCGAGTTCCCGGCTTTCGGCGGCAAAGCCAACGCAGAACGGCGCTTTGGGCTGCGCGGCGATTTCGGCGAGGATGTCTGGGTTGGGGACGAGTTCAAAATGAATCGCGGCGTCCGATTTCTTAATTTTGTGTTCAGAAGAGACAACGGGGCGGTAATCGGCGACGGCGGCAACTGCGATAAATACATCTGCGCCGGGAATGGCTTCCAGCACGGCGTCACGCATGGAAAGCGCACTTAACGTGTTGATGCGCCGCACACCTGCTGGCGTGGGCAGATGCACGGGGCCGCTGATGAGAATGACTTTAGCGCCGGCGCGGGCACAGGCTGTGGCTAAGGCGTAGCCCATCTTGCCTGAACTGCAATTGGTGATGCCGCGCACGGGGTCAATCGCTTCAAACGTGGGGCCTGCCGTGAGCACCACTTTGCGGCCGGCCAGCAATTTAGGCGTGAAAAACGAGAGTAGGGCGTCACACAGCGCGTCAGGTTCCAGCATTCGCCCTAGGCCGGTTTCGCCACAGGCTTGTTCGCCTTCGGCAGGACCGAGGAACGTGACGCCATCGGCTTTTAGCGTTGCCACGTTGCGTTGGGTGGCCGGGTTTTGCCACATTTGGCGGTTCATCGCGGGGGCAACAAGTAACGGGCAGTCACGCGCTAGGCACAGCGTGGCGAGTAAATCATCTGCCAACCCAGAAGCGAGTTTGGCGATGAAGCCGGCACTGGCCGGGGCAACGAGAAGGGCATCCGTCCCGCGCCCTAAACTGATATGCGGCATGGCGTTTTTCGTTTCGCCTTCCCACAGCCCAACCCACGCGGGGTTGCCAGATAGCGCCTGAAATGTAAGCGGCGTAACGAACCGCGTTCCGGCTTCAGTGAGAACAACATGGACATCTGCCCCGATGTGTTTGAGCCTACGGGTGAGTTCAGCCGCTTTGTATGCCGCAATGCCACCGGTGACTCCAAGCACGATTTTTCGTCCGTGCAAACCATCGATGACGTGTGTATAATCAGTCATTCTTTTTCTCCAACTCTACTGTCATGGCAATTACCGACTGGCCCCAAGACGAACGTCCACGGGAAAAACTACTTTTACACGGTCCCCAAACTTTGACGGATGCTGAACTGCTCGCTATTTTCCTGCGCGTCGGCATCAAAGGCCAAAGTGCCGTTGATATTGCCCGTTCCCTGTTGGCGCGTTTTGGCACGTTAAGCCGTTTGTGCAACGCCTCCGCAGAAGAATTTTCCGCCATCCCCGGCATGGGGCTTGCGAAGTATGCCCAACTCCAAGCCGTGATGGAACTAGCCCGCCGCGCCCTCGCGGAACGTTTGGAGGAAGGCATCTTGTTTGATTCCCCCGCGCCGCTTAAAGACTGGCTACAACTGCGGATGGCGCACCTAGCGTATGAGAATTTCTGCATTTTGCTGCTGGATGCCCGCCACCGGCTCATTGAAGCCGTCGACCTTTTCCGGGGCACATTGAACCAAACCAGCATCTACCCACGCGAAGTGGTCAAACTGGTGCTTGCGCGGAATGCCGCCGCTGTGGTGCTTGCGCACAACCACCCGTCCGGCGAGCGGGAACCGAGTCTGGCAGATGAAGCCCTCACACGCGACTTGTGCAATGCGCTGGCGCTCATTGATGTGAAAGTTCTGGACCACCTTGTTGTGCCCTCGCACGGCGAGCCGTTTTCTTTTGCGGAACGGGGCTTGCTATAAGTTCCTGTTTTGGGTAGCATCCGCCGTTTTAGTGAAATTCCGGCCAATCCAAAGGAGCACAAAATGGCTCGCGTCTGTCAAGTCACCGGCAAAGCGCCGATGGTGGGATGCAATATCTCCCACGCCCACAACAAAACCAAGCGGCGTTATCTCCCCAACCTGCAAAACCGCCGTTTCTGGTCAGAGTCCGAAAACCGCTGGATAAGATTGCGTGTTAGCAACGCGGCGCTACGCACCATCGATAAGAAAGGCATTGATGCCGTCGTTGCTGAACTCCGCGCACGCGGCGAAAAAATCTAACCTAGGAGACGGTCATGGCTAAAGGCGGCCGCGAAAAAATCAAACTGGAATCAAGTGCGGGTACGGGACATTTCTACACCACGTCCAAAAACAAGCGCACCACCCCCGAAAAGCTCGAATTCAAAAAGTATGACCCGGTTGTGCGCAAGCACGTGGCATACAAAGAAATCAAGCTGAAATAACGTAGCCCTCCGCAGGGCAGGGGTAGCAAAATGTTGCCCCTACAAAAAAACCATCCCCCCGGTTCTTCGCGGGGGGATGGTTTTTTGTGTTTGGGCAGAATCACTGCCCCGGTGCTTTAAGCCACGCTTTCAAGGCGTGTGCCCCATTTATTCGATGGTTAGCCGCGTGGCTTGCGCTTCGAGTTTTTTCGGCAGCGTGAGTTCAAGTACGCCATCGACGAATTTTGCGCTGGAGCGGGACTCGTCAATGTCTTGCCCAAGCTGGAAACTACGCGAGACCTTGCCGTAATAGCGTTCGCTACGCAGGATGCGTTCGCCGTCTTTGAGTTCCTTTTCAAATTTGCGTTCGGCGCTGATGGAAACAACCGGCCCATCAATATGGACATGGATGTTCTCCTTCTTGATGCCCGGCAATTCGGCATGGACTTCGTAGGCGTCGGGGTTTTCTTTTACTTCAACGCGCACCTGCGGTGATTCAACGGCTCCGCCAGCGCCGCCATATTCCACCGGGCGAACGAAAAAGCCACGGAAAAAGTCGTCAAGCGGATGGGTGATATTGCTCATGTGAAGTCTCCTTGTTAGCGGTTGGTTTATCCGCCTCTGCGGCA
>JAIRPB010000046.1 GCA_031257305.1 Azoarcus sp. | reverse complement strand
TCCGGCGATTTGTCCGTTGGCGATGTGGGCGGGACGCCGAGGGCGGCGTCCCCTACAACAACTTGCGTATTCCCCGGGCGGTTATCGGCCTGCGTAACCCCCGTGTGGGGATGGCGTTCTTGGCGTCCGCCGTCCGGCGATTTGTCCGTTGCCGACGTGGGCGGGACGCCGAGGGCTGCGTCCCCTACAACAACTTGCGTATTCCCCGGATGGTTCTCGGCCTGCGTAACCCCCGTGCGGGGATGGCGTTCTCGGCGTCCGCCGTCCGGCGATTTGTCCGTTGGCGACGTGGGCGGGACGCCGAGGGCGGCGTCCCCTACAACAACTTGCGTATTCCCCGGGCGGTTATCGGCCTGTGTAACCCCCGTGCGGGGATGGCGTCCCGTCACCCGCCGCCCTCGGCGTCCCGTCACCCGCTGCCCCTCAATACGTTTCGCGCGACTTCCCAAAAAAGCGCACTTCTTTGAGTTCCAGAAAACTGTCTTCGCCCAAGTTAATTTTCTTCAGTAATTCATTGCGTGTTAACAACATCTCAGACCTCCGTTACATATCAAGGACGGTAACACACCGTATTAAACACGAGAAAGCACAAAGCGGCTCTTCGCACCATATAAATTGACCACCGTCCCCGTGGCGTCAGGCGTTTTCATTTGAGGTGTCACTCCAGTGATGGTCGTTATATGCCGTATTTCTCTGAAAGCATTTGCTTAAATGGATAGAATGCCCCGGTTGCGCGTTTCGTTACATAAGCTCCAAAAGAGAGCGGTCGCGGCAAAATTGTTAAAACCAAAGTGCACGGGGAGGGAAACCGGGTATGAACCCATCTAATCAAAATGCGGCAGGCAATCGAATTCTGACCTTAGAAGAAGGCCGTGCCTTGCTTTCGTTGTACGAAGTCATGGTCCAGACTGCGCGGGCGCATGACTGGGCGCGGCTGACCGAAATCGAACATCAGGCTGCCGCTATCCGCGATGCCGTTCTAGCGTCACCTTCCGTCTCTCAACCGCAACCCGATAATGTGGAAGAACTAAAGGCACTGCTTATCCAAATCCAGCGCCTCGACCATGAAATACGCAGTCAGGTTGAGCCAGCGCGTGAAGAGGCGCGCCAGCAACTCGCCGCCGAAGTCAAAGGGCGTACCGTGCGCACGGCATACGGCGGCGCTACAGAGGGCTGACCGTCCTGATGCGGAAGGTCGAAGAATATGATTCCTTCGGATCTCGCCGCCCGCCTGCGCTTTCTGCATGAAGCCAGCCTCTTTGAAACCTCGCCGCCCGTGGCGGGGCTTCAGCGGTCGCGTGAGCTTCAAAACCAATTACAAGAACTGCTGCCGGGGCAGCGTTTTTTCGCCACGCTGCAACGCACGTTGCCTGACGGCACGTTCCGTGCGCTTGTAGCAGGGCAGCAAGTTACGCTGGCGCTCAATACTTCCGCCAAACCCGGCGACACGCTGGAACTGGTTGCTACCAAGGTAACGCCGGGGATGGTGCTCTCCCGGATTGCCACGCCCGCTGACGGCGCGGGAACCGGCTCGGCTCGCCCTACCTTGAGCCAGACGGGGCAGCTTATTAGCTTTTTACTCACAGGCCAGCCTGCGTCTAAGCCTGCCGCGCTGGCGATGAGCCAGCCTCTTTTTCAGTCACCGCCGCCTCCCTTGGGTAACAGCGCCGCCGGGACGAATGTTGCCGCTGGTGCAACAGCAAACCTTCCCGCTGCCAGCATGGCGGCTTCTCCTGCGGCCGGGGCAGTGAACCTTTCCGCCGCAAGCAGCGCAATCAGTACCCAGCTGGCGCCCTTGCTGCGGCAGGCGCTTTCGCAAAGCGGGCTGTTTTATGAATCGCATCAAGCGCAATGGCTGGCCGGGAAAATCGACGTTGCTGCCCTTTTGCGCGAACCCCAGGCGCAAGGCGGCCAGCCCCAAGCCAGCCCGGCCGGCACGGCGGGTTCCACGGCGGCATCAGGCGCGGCGGGCAACCTGCCCAGCGCAAGCGGGGCGGGAAATGCGGCGTCTGCCGAAGTAGCCACAGCCCGCGCCGGCAACACGCCAGCCTCCCAAACCAATGCCGCTATACAGGCGCTTGCCCGTCACGAATCGCCGGTTGCCCGAATCCGGGATGCCGCTAGTGCGCCCGCTGAAAACGCCCTGCGCAACAACCCGATTCCTGAACGTTTGCTGCCCGTCGTGCACCAGCAGCTTGAAGCACTCGCCAGCCATCAATACGTTTTTCATGGACTGGCATGGCCCGGACAGCCGTTTGAGTGGGTGGTGGATGACCCACGCGACGAGGGGTACGCAGAAGGCGAAGAAGCTGATGAACAGTGGAAAACGACTCTGCGGCTCACGCTGCCCCGCTTGGGCGGGGTTGAAGCCCGCATTCAGTTGGGCGCGAAAGGCGTTGCGCTACGGCTCCAAGTCGACGGCAAGACAGCCGCTGTCACGCTTGGCTCACGGCGCGGCGAACTTGCGCAGGCGCTAGAGGCGGCCGGGGTTCCCCTCACGGGCATGGTGGTGGAGCCGCGCAATGAGCCATGACCGTTTTTCTTCCCGCGACGAAGCCGTTGCCCTAGCCTACACGCCGGGCGACGCCGCGCCGCAAGTTGTTGCCAAAGGGCGCGGGCTGATTGCGCAGGAAATTATCGAACGGGCGCACGAAGCGGGCGTGTATGTCCATGAATCGCCTGAACTCGTCTCGTTGCTGATGCAGGTTGACCTTGACGCCCACATCCCGCCCAAGCTCTACGCCGTCGTGGCTGAACTGCTCGCTTGGCTATACCGCATCGAAGCCGGCGCGGGCGCGCCTCCCCCTATTGGGGTATTGCCGCCTCCGCTGCCCTCACATGAAATATAACCGCGCCAAAATCGTAGGGATGTTTTATAAGTCACTCCATTGAGTAAAGCGCGATCCGAGACCCTCTTATGTCACTTCCGATCGACAACCTCCCCTTTGATTCCTTGCAGGAGCAGGGGCTAGAAGAATTTCTACTTCGGGGAAACCGCCAGATACGCCAGCTTCTTCAAGAACTGATAGACAAACGCGCTCTGATTAGCGTTCATTTAATTCCTGCTGGCTTGTCTTTTCTCAGCACAATCCTCACCCTCTCCGAGGATGAAGAATGGCTGTTTCTTGATGCGAGCCAGAACGAAACGATTCACCGCCACTGCCTACAGGCTGAACGGCTGCTCTGCATTACACAGCTCAACAAAATCCGTATTCAGTTCCGGCTCGACAACGGCACGGAAGTTCCCGTTGAAGGGCATCTCACTTTCGCCGCGCCCATTCCCGAAGAGGTGCTGCGGCTCCAGCGGCGCGATGCTTTCCGCCTACAGGTCCCGCTTTCCCACAACCTAAAATGTATCCTGCCCGCACGTGAGCACAAAGAAGGTCAAGAAGACCAGAAAAAAAGCATAGAAGTGCCCGTCATTGACATCAGCGCGGGCGGGTTATCCATTGAGATACCGGCCAGCAAAATTACGCCGACTGTGGGCGACCACATTAACGGATGCCAACTCAAACTCCCCGGCGACCTCATCGGCTTGGATTTAGAAATCCGCAATCACGGCCGCCGTATTCAGAGCAACGGCAAAGAGGTACTGCGGCTTGGATGCAGTTTTGTGTCCATCCACACCCAAGCCGCAAACCAGATTCAGCGGTATATCTATCAGGCTGAACGCGAAATCCGTGCGAACGAGGTGGGTTGCTGAATGGGGGTTCTGCTTTCCGGTGATAGGGCATAAAAAAACAGGCTCAAATGAGCCTGTTTTTTTGGGTGCGCCTACTTTTTGGCGTAATCAATCGTCGCCGCTGAACACGCTCAATATGCGAAGCAAGCTCAAGAACAGGTTGTAGATGGACACGTAAAGCGACACGGTGGCCATGATGTAGTTGGTTTCGCCGCCGTGGATGAGGGCACTGGTCTGGTAAAGAATAAAGCCGGAAGAAATCAGGACAAAAGCCGCCGATACCGCCAGCGACAGCGCGGGGATATGGAAGAAAAGCGCCCCAAGCCCTGCCAAGAACGCAACCAGAGCGCCTACAAAAAGGAACCCGCCCATGAAAGAGAAATCTTTGCGGCTGGTGAGCGCGTAGGCTGAAAGCGCGAAAAAGATAACAGCGGTGGCGCCTAATGCCTGCATGACCAGTTGGGAACCATGCGGCGTGGCGAGGTAGTACGACAAAATGGGCCCTAGGGTGAGACCCATAAAGCCTGTGAGCGCGAATACGCACACAATGCCCATGCCGCTATTGCGGAATTTGGTGGTTAGGAACAATAACCCGAAGTAGCCGGCCAGCATGATGAACGGATTCATGAAAATACGGATTTGGAACGCCATCGCCAGGCCGGCGGTGATGGCAGAGAACGCGAGCGTTAGCCCAAGCAGGGTATAGGTGTTGCGGATAAGGCGGTTGGTTGCCAGCGTCTGGGACGGCGAGCGGCTTAAAGTTTGGACGTTTTCCATATGAAGCAGTCTCCTTGTTTTGGGGGGAATCGGGGAACTAGAAACCCTAGACTATACCAAGAATGTTTCAGCGTGACATGACGTACTTTTGCACAGGGTTGGCTTTATGTGGTTTTGCCACGTATAGGCGGATTTGACGGCTTTGCCCGGATAGTGTGTAAATACGTGAAATACCTTGGGAAGCCCTTGAACAACGCACTACCCGTCATTGCGAGCCGAAGGCGAAGCAATCCATGCTCTCGCAACCACAGCCTTTTTGGATTGCCACGGCGCTGCGCGCCTCGCAATGACGGGTTTCATTTGGGTTATTCGGGCTGTCCGGCATCTGCGCCTGGGCGTTCAGCCCGCCAGATTTTCTACCGCTTCGCGGATGCGGGCGGGTTCGTCGAGTTTGAGGATGCGCTGGGTTTTGGTGGCTAGTTCCGCGAAATTGGCCCGCAGGATTTGCTGCTTGATTTCAAGGATGCGGGCCGGGTGCATCGAAAAACTGCGCAATCCCATGCCGAGCAGCAGCAAGGTATAGGCAGAGTTGCCCGCCATTTCCCCGCACACGGAAACGGGCAATTCGGCACGCTGTGCGGCTTGGATGGTGCCCGAAATAAGTTTTAGCACCGCCGGGTGGAGCGGGTCGTAAAGGCGCACGACGGATTCATTCACCCGGTCTACCGCGAGGGTGTATTGGATGAGGTCGTTGGTGCCGATAGATAAAAAATCAAGCCGGCGCACGAACATGCCCAAAGCCAGTGCGGCGGCGGGAACTTCTACCATGCCGCCGACGGGTAAGTTTTCGGCGAATTTGATTTTTTCATCGCGCAATTCTTCTTTTGCTTTTGCAATGAGCGTCAGCGTTTGTTCGATTTCGTCAGCATGGACAAGCATCGGGACCATGATGCGTAGGTTGCCGTGCACTGAGGCCCGTAACATGGCACGAAGCTGTGTGAGAAATATTTTGGGTTCAGCCAGCGAATAACGCACCGCACGCAAGCCGAGGGCGGGATTCGGTTCTCCGCCGTCACGCCCGCCTAACGTCTTGTCCGCGCCGAGGTCGAAAGTCCGGGCGATAACGGGCTTATCGGCCGCCGATTTGAGTACGGAACGGTAGATTTCGTATTGCTCGTCCTCATCGGGCAGGGTGTCGCGGTCGATGAAAAGAAATTCGGTCCGAAATAGCCCAACGCCGTCGGCGTTGGTTTCTTTGAGCCGCGCCATATCTTGCGGGCCGCTGATGTTTGCCAGCAGTTGGATAGTTTCTCCGTCAAGCGTAGCCGCCGGGGTATCGCGCAGACGCTTGAGCCGGGAACGTTCCAGTTCCAGTTCGGAGCGGCGCAGCAGGTATTCTTCAATGACAGAATCATCAGGGTCGATGATGGCGATGCCGCGTGTGCCATCGACGATGATGAGTTCATTCGCACGTAGCAGGGCGCGGATATGCCGCAACCCCACCACGGCCGGGATGCCTAGGTTGCGGGCAACGATGGCGGTATGGCTTGTGGGGCCGCCTATATCGGTAATGAATCCCGCGATATGGTCCCGGAAACCGATGGTGTCTGCCGGAGAGAGGTCGTGGGCAACGATGACCGTCCCGAGGCCATCCTTGCGTTTGGGCGGCAAATGCCCCGGGTCACCGCCGAGGAGGGCTTTTACCAAACGTTCCACCACCTGCACCACGTCCGCCTGACGCTCGCGCAGATAAGGGTCTTCGATTTGGCGGAACTGTTCCGCCACCGATTCCATTTGCTGTACCAGCGCCCATTCGGCGTTGTAATGGTGCTCTTGGATTTTGGCGCGGGCTTCCTCCACCAGCACAGGGTCAGCCAGCATCATCCGCTGGAGGTCGATAAACGCGCCAATCTCGCTGTGGGGCTGTGCGGCGGTGGCAGCGGCTTTCAAGCCAAGGAGTTCGCCTTCTACGGAAGCAACGGCGTTATCGAAACGTTCCAGTTCGGCTTCGATGTGGCGGGGCGAGATTTGGTAGTGGTTAACCTCCAGCAGCGCATGCGAGACTAAATGCGCGTGCCCAATGGCGATGCCTTGGGAAACCGGCAAACCATGCACGGTGAAACTCATTGCCGCAATCTCCTCATGCCCTTATTCCTCTTCATCAAAACGGTTTGCGATGAGATGGATGATGCTCTCCATTGCGCTATCAGCGTCTTTGCCGAGGGTCTCAATGGTGAGCGTGGTGCCTTGTGAAGCGGCGAGCATCATCAGCCCCATGATGCTTTTTGCGCTCACCCGCCGGCCTTCGCGCTCAAGCCAGACTTCAGAATCGAAATCGTTCGCCAGCCGTGCCAGCTTGGCTGAGGCACGCGCATGCAACCCCAATTTGTTGATGATAGGCACTTCAGCTTTCGGCATCGTTACAAGTTGCGCATCATGGATGATGGAAGGATTGTAGCGGATAGCGATAGGAGGGGAAGGCTGAAATCTACCCGTTTCCACCCAAGCGGAGAGGGGATGGCAACCGCAGGTTGCCCAAACGCCCCCAAATTCAGCGCACTGCTATCAGCCTCAGCACAGACGCCTTGCGGCGTCACCCCCTCTCCCGGCGCTTCGCGCCAACCTCTCCCACAAGGGGAGAGGGTTTTAAGGGGGACGCTCGCAGACAGCGGGGAGAGGGCACGGCACAAAATGTAGGGCAAGCATCCTGATTGCCTTACATTTGTGTGCAAATGGCGGGCAGGGATGCTTGCCCCAACAGAGATTCCCGTCATTGCGAGAAGCGAAGCGACGAAGCAATCCATCGCGGCTTCTGGATTGCCACGCTGCCTTGTAGCTCGCAATGACAAAAACGTAGGGGCGGGTTTCAAACCCGCCCTTGGTCCCGCATCCGGGATGTAATTTAAGCCCGTGGAATTTTTATGTAGAGCGGGTTTGAAACCCGCCCCTTGTATCTTCCATCCCGCAGTGGTTAGCTGCCGCTGCACGGGAAGAAAGAAACTCGAAGCGCCCCTGAAGGCACTGACCTTGTTGTGTAGAGAGAGGCTTTCTTCCCCCCCTTTGCCAGGGCAGTGTTCATATAGCATTGTGTTATTTATTTCTTTCGGTTAAAATACGAAATATCTTGGAAAAACAGCCGGAGAATCAGGAAATGAGCATGGTCTGCCCGCACTGCCAGAGCGAAGAAACACACAGGAACGGGGTCACGAAAGGCATCCAGCGCTGCAAATGCCGCGCCTGCGGGCGCACCTTCCCGGAGACGCCCAAATTCAAGCATCAGGCGGTTCTGATGGTCCTGAATAACGTCGGGATACGGAAAATCGCCCTCTTCATCGGCGTGAACCCCTCCACCGTCCTAGGCTGGGTCAGGCGACGGCACGCGGAGCT